>JAKAYN010000070.1:0-4157 GCA_021826785.1 Thermoplasmata archaeon
TATAGCTTTAGAAATTGTTGAGCTTAAACTGCCAATGATCTTATTGCCCTTCATGATTATTAAACCTATTGGCAGCTCGGCATTTGCAGGTTTAACATTGCCTATAATAACCATGATACCACCTGTTTTTAACGATCTTAACGATTCATTAAATGTTTCCTTGCCAACAATTTCTAAAGCTATATCTGCACCCCCATAATTTTTTACATCCTTTGAATAATTACCGGAAACAATGTAATCCGCACCAGCATCATAAATGGCCTCTTTTTTCCATTCAGAGCTTGTCTCTGCTATTACATTTGCACCATAGGCCTTTGCTATCTCGATAGCGTGCATACCGACACCGCCTCCGGCTCCTGTTATTAACACATTTTTTTTCTCTGAGATTCCACCGGCCTTAAGTGCATGTATTATCATTCCTGTAACACATGCCGCTATTACGGCGCTTTCATCACTGGCCTTTTCAGGAACATGAACAAGAGAATTAACATTAACATTCATGTATTTTCTGTATGCACCGTTTACCGACTCACCAAAGATCTTTTTGTTTACGCATAAATTTTCATTGCCTGATAAACAAAACTCACATTTTCCGCATGGTATGTATATAAGGCTTGAAACCCTGTCGCCGATATCAAATGAATCAACGTTCTTGCCCTTTTTAATGATCCTTCCAGAGATCTCATGGCCCGGTATAATTGGCAAATTGACCCGTGGCTGAAAGCCCTGCATTGTTAAAATGTCCCTGTAGCATATGCCTGTGTACCTTTGCTCTATTACAACCTCATCATCGTTTGGTTCAGGTTCATTTATATCATCTATTTCGATATCTGAGTTTAATTTTTTTAAAAATCCTGCCTTCATGCTTTAATATGATGATTTATTTAATCTAGTTTTCCAGTGGAAATTAAATTTAGTTAATGTTGTATTTTATTATCCTTTTATAATCCTCATGCGGTACATTTTTAAATTGCAATGATACATCATCCAGCATTTTAATATAATCATCAGGTATCTTTAAATTTAATGAATCAACGATCTCATTAAGCTGCTCAATTTTTGTTATACCAACCACCGGCACTATTGGTATATTTAAAAGTTCACCTTTTCTTATTATATAAGATATTGATACCTGCGCCAGGCTTGCATCGAGATTTCTTGCAATTTCATTTATTTTATCTAGAACCTTTATGTTTTCTGGATTTATATACTCTGATAAATTGTTATAAAATCTTGACATTGGAGGTATTTCATTTATATATTTCCCCGATAAAAAGCCATGTGCAAGTGGCATGTATGCCATGATTCCAAGACCATAGATCCTTGCAATGTCAATTTTATCCTTTTCTATGTATTTATCTATTAAATTGTATGGCTCTTGCATTGATATCATCTGTAAATGAACAGTTCTTGAGTAATTTAAAATATATATTATATCATATGGATGAAAATGGCTCTCACCGATGTAATATATAAGACCATTGTATACCAGCGCAGATAATGTATCAAGCGTCTCCTCAATTGGCGTTGTAATATCGGGCATGTGCATGTGCAGTATGTCTATATAATCTGTTTTTAATCTTTTTAATGACTCATTAACCTGCCAGCGGACATATTTTCTTGAAAGCCCAATGCCATTGGGATGATTTGCCATTCTTCCCATTATCTTTGTAGATATTACAAGGCTTTCACGATCGTAACCAATAAGTGCCTTGCCAAGTATTCTTTCTGAATTACCAGTATGATAAACATCAGGATTCTGCATCACCCCATGGTATATATTTGCCGTATCAAAGAAGTTTATTCCATTATCAATGGCACTTTTTATGATGTTTAATGCCAAAGGCTCATCAACCTTGTTAATGTTAAATGAATCAACCTCATTCGATTCAGGAAGATGCCATGTACCGAGAGCAATCTGTGAAACCTTTAATCCTGAATTGCCGAAGCGTATGTATTTCATATATATTAATATAATTTTAATGTTAAAATAATTATTTATAAATGTTACAATAACAATAATTAAATATCAGCATAACAAAAATGAATAATTTTATTGAATTTTTATAGTTTATTTAGTGCTAATAAATGAATTTTTTAAGATGCTTAGTATTTAGTATATAAAGTTTTTACAAAATATTTATTAAGTATTATATATTATAAAGTCATGAATTCTAATCTGGAGTTCCAGACGATAGATAGTGCAAAGCTTGGCAGGTTCCAGCTGTTGTTAACGATAACTGCAGCCCTTGGTCCATTCACGGATGCATTTAATGAATTTGGTGCGGCAGTATCATTAACAGAGGTTAGAACACTATTTGAACTATCGGCTGTTGCCGCAGCACTTGCAAACGCAGCTTACTGGGTTGGTGTTGCAGGTGGTGCGATATTCGGTGGAATCTTATCCGATGCCATAGGCAGGAAACAACTGTTCCTTTATGATACAATAGGAATGGCCGTCTTTGCAATTCTAAGTGGATTATCCACAGGATTTGTAACATTCTTTGTAACAAGGTTAATACTTGGAATATTTATAGGATTAGATTACGCTGCAGCACTGCCTCTTGTATCTGAATACGCTCCAATAAAGAGAAGGGGCTCATTGCTATCAATGGAAAAAATATTCTTCATGTTCGGTACACTGGCAACAACATTAATAGGTTTCTATTTAACAGCTTACATAGGGGCATTGCTTGCCTGGAGATATGACTTCTTCATAGCAGCAGTTCCTGCAATAATATTATTTGGCCTGCGTTTTGATATGCCACCAAGCCTTAGGTGGGCAAAGGCCAACGGAAGAACAGATTTAATACCAAAGATAGAGAAAAAGCTTGCAAAACATGGTATATATATAGATCCAAACAAAATAGAGGTTGAAAAGAAAACAAGCGTTTCATCTCATATAAAGGAATTCTTTAACAGGAAAAATGCAAGGGCAGTGGCATACATATTCTGGATAGGCGCGGCATATGCACTTACCGTAAACCTTGTGTCAGTTTACTCATCGGCAGTTCTAAAGGATGATTTCCACGTTTCATACGCGGGTGCAACCTTCGGCACATTTTTAATAGATTTAATAGGTACATTTGGCGTTGTTTTAACTTTATTCCTTGCAGACCGTGTTGGAAGGAGATTGCTTGGCCTTCTTGGATTTACACTTAGCGCAATACCTTTGATAGTTCTTTTATTTGCATACATATATCACTTCATAAGCGTTGATATTGTCATAGGCATGTTTGGTCTATTCTTCTTTATAAACGTCGGTTTCATAGGAACATTACAGTATTTGCCTGCTGCTGAGATATCAACGACAAACTCAAGGGGGCTTGCTGTTGGCTGGGAGAAACTGTTCGAATTTGGTCTTGCATTACCAGCACTGTTGCTTTACGCCGCAATAGGCCTTTTCAACTCACTGATCTATGATATAGTGATGGTAATTATAGGTGGATTAATACTATACGCATTATCCATAGAAACAGGAGGCCGCTCTCTGGAAGAAAATGCAATGAGAATAACGAAAAAATTAAGGTACACATCGAAGGAAGCAGAGCCAAAGAATCAATAAAAACTGTAAATGCCTTTATCCTCATTAATCCTTTTTTTTATTTCATCGTATAGTATTTCATCAATGTTTATTATTATATCGTCTATATTTTTAGAAACTGTTTTTATTTTCACACCGTATTTATATTTATACGGTATAACTCCAATTGAATCCCCATTAAAATCTTTTGAGCTGGAATTCACTGATATAATTGGTATCCTGTTTTCAAGTGATCTTGCCTTGACATAAAGATGCCATTCATCGTGGAATTCGTACCTTATAAGTGATGGGTTTAATATCAATGATGCATTATTTTTTACAAGAACCTTTGCATAGTAAGGAAAATCAATGTCATAGCATATTGCTATGCCAATTTTTCCATAAATTGTATCAAAAACATTTATTTCCTTTCCAGTGCTATATCTTATTGCCTCATCTCTATAAAGATTTATCTTATTCTGATATCCAAGAAGATTGCCGTTTGATATTACATATGATCGGTTAAAAAGACCATTATCAATAGCTGAGAACGATCCAGGAACTATTACTCTATTATACGATTTTTTGATTAAAATATTAATAATATCATCAATTTTTCTAGAATCAAGCTTGT
>JAKAYN010000070.1:4167-5093 GCA_021826785.1 Thermoplasmata archaeon
TCCATTTCTCAGGCATTAATGTTATATCGGCATCAAAATCGGCATTATTAAGATAATTAACAGCATCATCATAGTTCATTCTTTTAAGCTGAATGCCTTTTATAATCATGATTATGTATTGTTTTTATTAATATAATAATTGCAAACTGAATTTTAATGCAAAGGTTTATTTATATTATTTATGATTAGGCATAATGTCGGTTAAAAACGATGTTGAGAATCTTAAAAGACAGAAGGAGAGCCTTGAGGACTTTATATCAAAACTCAATGATGCCATGGAGAATGTAGTAACATCGATAAGCGATAAGACTGAAGATCTCGAATTAAATGAGGATGATGAGCAGGCATTAACGGAGGTAAGCCTGCTATCAGAGGCTGTTGAGGTTGATATGATGCACTTGCTTAGGGATCTCGAGGAACTTGTTCAAGGCATGGATGATATAGATAAAAAGTTAAGGTTAAGCAAGTGATGTTATGGATTATATGGAGGAGGAGAAAAAATTAGCGGAGATGGAAAGAAAACTCCAGGAGATGAAAGAGGATCTAAAAGCATTAATTTATCTCGAGACAATAATATCCGAGAGGATCAAAGAGAAAAAATGATTAAACTGGCAATGTTACAATCAAGAATATCATCAATAAACATGGAGATCAATGAGCTTTCAGAAGCAATAAAAAATGAGATTATAAGAACCTCAGGATTAATAGCAATGGCACGGCTAAATAACATAGACATAAACGATGAAATAATAAAGAAAATTAATTATTATTTTGATAAGTATCTTAAGAAGTATTAAAAAAATCATCCAGGGTATTATTTTTTGAAATCTTGCTTAATCTAATGCCTATCCTTCTTATGTTTCTGGCATCATCTGATATTATTTTATTTAATAGATTTAATGCGATTTTAACTGCATCATTCTTTT
>JAKAYN010000071.1 GCA_021826785.1 Thermoplasmata archaeon
TTGTTCCTGTTAATAATTTAACTCTCGAATACTATTTGACACAGCCAATATCAACCTTTGTCGAGGTAACACTTGGCACGCCAGTGCTTCCATATCATATATGGATAGACCATGATTATTCATCGACACCAGGATTATGGAATTACTCATCAAGCCTTTCCGCATATAACTCATACAATCTTTGGAACCTTGGATTAAACCCATCAACAGGTTATGCTCCAGGATTAATAGGCACCGGTCCATTTCTAATGACCGGATACAATATGCCAAGGGGAATACTATTGCCAAATGATTACTGGGAACTATACCAGAATCCGCATTACTTTGCAGGTTCAAACAAGTCTTTAAATCAGTTCATGCCAAGGCTTTATGCAATTGAGGGTATAAGCTATTCATCATACTCGGCCGCCGTTGCCGCATTGAGGTCTGGCTATGTATACACAATAATACCATCACCGCCACAGACATTTTTACCAACAATAGAGAGTATACCTAATACATATGTTTACACAAAGGAGGGTACAAGCTTTGGATTTATACAGATAAATCCAAGATCATCAAATGCGCCTTTCAATATAACAGGTGTCAGGGAGGCCCTGGAATATGCAATACCAAAATCCTATATAACGTCCGTTGTTGATGAGGGTTTTGATACACCTGGAAATTCCGTTGTGCCATCATCTGATGTTCCATGGCATGCTCCGAATCTACCTACGTATCATTTCAGCATTTCTAAGGCTGTGCAGACAATAAATGAGACTATGGCAAGGCATCCGGGTCTTAAATATATAATATCGAATGGAAAATACGTTTTAGAATATCATGGAAAGCCAGTTAAAATGGTAATACAGGCCATAGTGAGCAGTCAAAATCCCCTTGGGGTTGAGGGTGCCGAGATAATAGCAAAAGACTGGGGCGCAATTGGAATACAGGCAAGTGTTGAGCAGGAGGCGCTTGCAACAGCCATAGCAAACTCAAATGATTATGATTATCAGTCACTCGAGCTGGGCATCTCTGGAATATCAGGAAACCCAACAAGCTTCCTTGATTTAACATACAATCTGTCAGAGGCACCTGCCGGTTATTATATAGGGCCATTTTCTGGCATAACCTATGAAGGCACAGTTAACTCTTCATTATGCCCGGAATTAAAGGACAATGTTTATTACAACGGCACTGAGATAACAAATATATTAGACAATTTAACAGGGAAGCTTTACCATGTCTTTTCAATACAGCAGCAGCTCAAGATAGCATACATGATACAGTATATAAGCGCACAGGAATTAACATACGTTGATATAACCTATGGTGTAGACCCAATACCAATAAACAATGGCACATTCACAGGAATAACAAAGGATAGTTTACCGCTTTCATCGTTCTGGTTCTGGAATTTTATGACATTGCATGAAAGAACGGTTATTAAAGTAAAAACGAGTCTTGAAACAAAATTACAGGTTAGCGTTATAACAAGTAAAAGGGTCTATTACAACGGCGAATACGGAAATGCAACTGTTTCTGTAAGAAATGTATTTGGTGATCCAGTTTCAGGCGTTAACATAGACATTGGGGACATACCATCAGGAGGTATAATAAATGTATCATCAATAACAGGAATTACAGATTCATCAGGAATGTACACATTTGAATTTAAAATACCTGATACAAATTCGCTCATATATACAAGGGATTACTCAGGAATAATAAACATCACGGCCACGGCAGTATCAAATAAATACATACCAAGCATTGGCTTTGCCCATATCGATGTTTCACCCGCACCTGTTGCATATAAAATATTATCATTTAATGGCATATTATCAAAGAATTCAACTGAAAATATGAGCATTGAGATATATAATCCAGAAACAGGAAATCCAGTTTCGGGATATTCCTACACAATTCAGACACTTGCAGGCGCAGTAAATATAATTCCAGGAGAAAATCAGATGCTATCATATGTTTCAGACGTAGATGGCTTTGGCCTTGGTTCTGAATACGTGCTTAGCAATGGCCTTAAAAATTATAACATGTCATCAATATCTGGTGTAACCGGTTCAAACGGAATAATAAGCTTTGGCCTTAAAGAAAATTCAACCTTTAATGGCCCTAAGGATGGCTATGAGACATATCTATTTATAGGAAACTATGCTGCCGGGTCCGCCATGCAGGGCGAGTACGGCTACATGACTCTTGGTCAGGTCACATCATCATACAACGGCAATGGCTTTGGAATATACCAGCCATTTGAAATACCGCTTTTAATATCGAATAATAATACCGTTTCAATAAAAATTGTATCAAAACACAACATGGATTACAATGGAAAATTAAACATAACATTGATGGCAACAATGAACGGAAGGCCACTTAAAAACTACAAGATAACATTAACAGCTCAGAATGCACTGGGTGCAAACCGTGGAATATTCATTGGTTCACACTCATCAGCATTTAATCCAAACTCTCTTGTACTGCAGGGTTTCACATCAACGTTTGCAAACATATACGGATCAACAAGCATGCCCGAAATTAATGTTACAACAAACAGCACAGGATATGCAACTGTGGTGTTCACACCTGAGGTTTATAACCCTGAAAACTATTCAATAATTAACTATGAATCAAAATATTACATACCATTTGACGAGTTTCAGATCTCGGCAATAGGAAACAACTCAACGGCGGCAACTTATGTAATATCAGACCAGCACCTTTATAAAAACAGCACAGGACCCTTTATCTCGTATTTTGTTGATGTTTTTGCTGCAGGCTCATACTATCTCAACGGTGAATACGCATTAATAAGCGGCCACAACTATACAATGTACATAAATTCAACCATTGATGGTATGTCTGGGCCATACGCTCCTGATATTTCTGGAAACATAACATCAAGTTTTGGATCATTAAGTGTAAAATCATTTAACACAGGCTCATCAGGCTCTTTAAAGATAAAAATCATTGTGCCAGATTTATCAGCAGAGGGCATAGATAACATACACGTTTATGTAAACAATGGCACATCGCAGAAGATATACAATTACACATTCTTTATAATACCTGAAAATTCAACGGTAAAAAACATTGTGCACACAAAAATTGAGGAGAACCCATTGAACACATATATGCTCTTACTTGCGGCAGTATTCATAGTATTATTCCTTGCAATGGCTGCAATTTATATAAAAAGCAGGAGAAATAAATAATCATTTAACATTTTTAAATCTTTATTTAATAAAATAGAATTTTAAATGATTTTATATTATTTTTGATAACCATATTTATATACATCATTACTTTTATTAATAATGGACGATTTTTCAGATCAAATCGATAATCTTATTATAAATTCTATACCAAAAGTTTCAACGATGATATCTGCAGGAATAATGCAAAATGGCCAAATAAAATACCTTGGCTTTCATGGAAATATACCTGAACTGAACATTTTTAACAGTGATAAAATGCTCTTTGACCTTGCCTCAATGACCAAGGTTGCGGTAACATCCATGTTGGTTATGAAGCTTCTTGATGCCGGAAAAATAGCTCTTGAAGATAATCTAAAATCCCTAGGTATGGACATAGATAACATTTCTAGGCTTACTCTTAGGTCATTAATTACGCACACCAGCGGCATTACAGATAACTTTCCGCTGCATCTCTATGGCAGTTCAAAATCAGACTATTTAAAAATTATATCAGTACTTGCAAGGGATTCTATAATGTATAAAAGAGAGGTTTACAGCGATATTAATTATATACTATTAGGCTTTGTGCTTGAAAAACTTTATGGGAAAACACTCGATTTAATAGCTGATCAGGAGCTTTTCAGGCCGTTATCACTTAAAAACACATTTTTCAACCCAAAGGATTATAAAATGACTGCACCGACTGAGATTGATGCCACGCGCGGCCTAATCCATGGCGTTGTCCATGATGAAAAGGCATATGGCATTGGTGGTGTTGCCGGCCATGCAGGCCTGTTTTCGAATGTAAATGATATGCTAAGCTATTTTAATGCATTTATTAATTATAAGATTCTCTCAAGAAAAACATTCAACTTAATGGTAAAGCCACAGAATGAATACCTCGGTGGCATATTTGCAAATGGCTGGATGGTGAAGCTTCCGAGAAAAAAAGATGCTTCAGAATCTTTTGGCTATTCATATTTTATGGGTGATTACTCTGATTATTGCACGATAGGGCATACTGGATTTACAGGCACATCTGTGTGCATTGATTATAAAAACAGGATAATTGCAGTGCTATTAACAAACAGGGTTTATCCATCAAGATCAAATGATTCAATACTTAAATTTAGAAGGCTTTTTCATAACATTGTTTTTAGAAATCTATTGCCGTAACATTTAATATATATGTACATTTACATAATAATGAATCTTGGTTATTTCATTGAGACCGGCATTCCAGGCAATGATATTGAAAGCATAAAAAAATTCCTTTCAAGGTTAAGACCAATGCATATAATAATTATGAAGGATAACTTTTCAGATAAAAATAATCTTTCTATTTTAATAAAAGAAATAAATAAATTTTATATTAATGACCTCAAATTAAATAAACCGATCTTTTCAATAGACCAGGAGGGCGGGAACGTCATAAGGATCAATGATATTGATTATGTTCCAAGCAATTACTGCCTTGGATTTATAAATAAAATGAATGTTTCTAGGCTGGCCGGAATCATCACCGGATCCGAGCTTAGATCCCTTGGAATACTCTGGAACCATGCACCGGTTCTGGACATTTTAGAATCAACAAAAAATCCTGTGATACTTGAAAGGTCATTTGGCAAAGATCCAAAAAAGGTATCACGGCTTGGTAAATCATATATTAAGGGAATACAATCGGCTGGAGTTGCAGCCACGGCAAAGCATTTCCCTGGACACGGCAGCGTTATTGAGGATTCACATGTAACACTCCCTGTTGATAATAGAGATATAAATGAAATAAAAATCTCAATGATGCCATTTATATCCGCAATTGAAGCCGGTGTTAAATCCATAATGATATCGCATGTCCTTTATCAATCAATAGATGATTTACCGG
>JAKAYN010000072.1 GCA_021826785.1 Thermoplasmata archaeon
TCCGATCTATAAAATATCATAATATTTGTATATATACTTATTAAAACACACAAATTCCTGCGATGTTAACGGTGATAAAAGGCGTGTTGTGGGTTATGCTGCGATGCTTGCGTATAAATAAGTATATATACAAATATTATGATATTTTATCATGCTTTCAAGATCTGAAGGTGATAGGCTAAGATGCCTTGCATGTTACAGATACTGCCTTCTAGGTAATGGTCAATCCGGATTTTGCGGTGTGAGAAAGAATGACAATGGATTAAAATTACTTGTTAAAAACCTTCCAATGGGCATAAACATAGATCCAATAGAAAAGAAACCAGTCCTTCACATGCTTCCTGGCGCAAGGATACTATCATTCGGCACTGCCGGCTGCAACTTCGCATGCAGGTACTGCCAGAACTATGAGATGAGTCAGAGAAGAACACCTGATGGCTATTACATGGAGCCTGAGGATATAATCTCAATGGCACTTAAGTATAAATGCGATGGTATAGCATATACATACAATGAGCCATCAATATTTATCGAATACGCCAGTGAAATCGGGCGATTAGCCCATAAGTATGGTCTAATAAACATATTTGTAACAAACGGCTATGAAACACCGGAAGCCATTGATGAGGCATCAAAATTTCTGGATGCAATGACCATCGACTTTAAGGGCAACGGAAACGAATCATTTTATAAAAAATATATATCGATACCCAGACCTGATTATATATATAAAACAATAGAGCTTGCATTTAAAAAAAATATACATGTTGAGGTAACCGATTTAATAGTACCTGAAATAGGTGATGATCTAAAATCTGCAGAAGAAATGATAAAAAAAATAATTGAAATCTCAGATGAAATACCGATCAGCTTTTTGAAATACCATCCTGACTATTTATTAAGAATACACGAAACAGATTTTGATACACTTTTAAAGCATTATGAACTTGCAAGGTCTCTTGGAATTAAATATGCATACATAGGAAATGTTCTATCAGAATATGAAAATACCTACTGCCCAAAGTGTGGTAATTTACTCATAAAAAGGGAATGGTTCAAATCATATATCAAGGGAATAGATTTAAATGGTAGATGCAAAAACTGTGGTTATAATACAAAAATAATTCTAAAAAAGGGTTCTGTAATAGTATGGTAAATTAACCTCTTTTATATTCTTTTTTGATTCACCCTTCATTTTTTTGTATGTAATTGCAAACTCGGTTGATATATAATAGACACCTGTGAAATCAAGGTATATATCATCATCGCGCATCGCTGAAAATAATAATAAGCAAATGTATTTTGATGTTAAATATTTTGAAATCTTTTTTACGTATATGTACATACCTATCTTAAATTTTTTAACTGCTCAAGAAGCGGCATCTTGCGTCTAACATCGTCTATTCTATTTTTTTCTATATCATATAATATTAATGATTCTGATTCATTTGCCCTCTCTGATATAATTCCAATGGGATCCGCTATGGCACTTATACCTGTAAAATAGCTGCCTATCTGGTTTGAACTTGCAACGTATATTGTATTCTCCAGTGCCCTTGATCTTATAAGAGAAAGCCACTGCTCCTCTTTTACAGGTCCTGAAAACCATCCCGAGGGTATTACCACCATATCTGCACCATTTAATGAATACCTACGGAATAGCTCAGGGAATCTTACCTCATAGCATATTAAAATTCCAAAACTTATATCATTTATCCTGTAAATATTAAAAGGTCCGTCTCCAGATTTATATATATCTGATTCCTTGTATCCAAAGGCATCGTAAAGCATCTTTTTTCTGTAATATCCCTTTACACCACCTGAGATGTAAACTGCGGTATCAAAAACATCATTATTTTTTAATTCATTTATACAAACTATGCCGTTTATGGAATTATCATTGAAGATTTTAACGGCATTTTTTACCCAGTCTCCATTTATATCCTCGGCATTTTCAAATAAATATTTTCTATTATTGCTGTAAAACATAAAGTATTCTGGAAAAACTATTAGATCCGCATCATGTCTGGCTGCCATTTCGGTGTATCTTTTTAACTTTTCAAGATTCCTTTCCTTGTCTTTAGAGCTCTCAAGCTGTGTTAACGCTATTCTTATCATTGATTAATTATATAAAATGTAAATTTTATCTTTTCCATTCTTAAAAAGTTTAGTATAGAAATTTAAATATTATTGTTGGATATTCAATAATGACTTCAATAAGGGTTGGTGCTCTTGCAGACTCCGGGGATTTATATCCTTTTATACCATTAATAAAGGGCTGGGTTAAATCAGATATTGATATTGACTTTGAGTTCGTTCCAACTGTTCAGGAAGTAAATGACAAAATCGTTAAAAAGGAACTTGATGTTTCAGTGCCATCTGCAGCGCTTTATCCGTACATACAGAACGATTATTATATACTTGAAAACGCCGTTGCATCTGCAACTGATGGCATAACTGGCATGCCTGTTCTCTCAATATCAAATATAGATGCCGAGGACATTCCAAATAAAGAGCTTATTGTTCATGGAATGAACACAACAGCTTTTACACTCTATAAATTATTCTTTCCAAAATATAGAAAATTAATAGTTGTTCATAGAGTTCTCGATGAGATTAATGCATTGGTTGAAAATGATGGTGTTATGATAGCAGTTCATGAGCTAAAGGCAATGTATCAGTTAAAAAAGCTTGGCATAACTGCCAATAAAATATTAAGCATGTGGGATCTATGGAAAAATGCATCAAATAATCTGCCAATGCCAATGGGCATGGTTGTAATAAGCTCATCTATTGGCAATGAAAACGCATTAAAATTTAAGGATGCATATCTAAAGAGTAAAAGGTACGCGGAAAACCATATGAATGAGGTTATACCAGAGGACGTAAAAATAATGCGTGATGTTCAGAATGCTGATATAGAAGAATCAGTAATAAAGGGTACCATCGGCGCAGATATCAGCGAATACAACGTAAAAATTGATGACGTTAAGGCAGGGCTTAAATTTTTCTATAATTTTGCCGCTGAAAGAAACATACTTCCGGGGGTGTCATCACTAAATTTTGTTTAATTTTTTAAATTATTATTTAATAATCTTCATATAGCTTTTAATACATGATTAAAATATTTTATTAGAAAACCTGTAAACCATTACTGTTTTTGAATAATTATTTAAAAAAATGTTAGAAAAACATATATAGTAAGATTACCTAATAAGATTTGATAGAAATGCAGACACTTGGTGTAAAAACAGAGGAAGGGTTAAGAGAGCTCTTAACCGCAAATGCTGAGGACCACATGAGGCTGATGCTATCGGCAGAGTTTATGGAGAAGCTTGGTAGAACCGAGGAAGCAAAGGAGCTCAGGGATAAGGCCATGGTTGAGCTTGGTCATGCAAAGGCAATATTCTCAACACTGGTAAAGTACCAGGGACTTGACGCACTTATAAACGAAATGGCAAAGGAAGAGACAGAGCAGCATGTATCAGAGTACTCAAACGTTGCAATGAATGCAAAATCTGAGGGTCACGACGACATAGAGGCAATGCTCTGCAAATTCGCAGACCAGGAAAAGGGCATAGCCGAAACATTAAACAAGTACAAAAACAACTAAATTAAAATTATTTATTTTCTATTATATTTACTGGCATATCATCATTATTAATAAATGATTTTATAAGTTTTAGGCTTGTTTTATTAACATTCATCTTATTTATCTCATCGATGCTAAAAAATCCAGCCTCTAGGGCATCGGAGCTGCTTTTAACAGTGCCTGATATGTAATATGCAAGGAAATCTATTATAATATAATGAAAATCCTTTAAAATAATCTCGGTAATCGATGCTATTTTATCTATTTTTATTTCAATGTTTGTTTCCTCCTTTATCTCCCTTTTTGCACACTGCTCTAGAGTCTCACCATACTCAAGCTTTCCACCAGGTATTGCCCATAGTCCAGCATCGGGCTCATCATGTCTTTTAACCAATAAAAACTTATTCTCATTTAAAACAAGGGCTCCTGCGGCAACCTTCGGAATCATAAATGAATATGTTTTTTATCCTATAAATCTTCTTATTAATGCCATTTCATTTATGTACTTTTTTGTATTTTCAAAATCATGATTTTGAAAGGCCAGGTTCATCAATGATGATAGATAATTATGTTTTCTCTGGTTATAGCCAAGATCTGATTTTACTCCATAGTTGTCCTCAATGTATTTTACATCATTTTTTATCATATTTATTGTTTCAACGTCTATTTTATAAACATTTTTAAGTGCATCAAAGACCTCATAGTTAAGATACGACGAGCTCTCAATAATATCAGATCTTAAATTAATGTAAGTTTTTTCTATAATATCTATTTCATCATCGTTCATGTTAAGCATTGAAGATATACCTATGATCTCAGGTGGAAGCCCTATCGAATACAATGCACCAACAAATGATATGGCTCTTGGCAGTATAACATTACCAGTGCTTCTCGAATATCCGAAAAGACCTATGTGCAGTTTTCTTGATCTTCTCTTTGGCAGGTACATGGTTATGTCATTTATCGCCGGTGCAAGCTTTTCTATGATTTTTTGATAAATCCTAACGTATTTTTCCACAGCACTCTTTATTGTATTTTCCTCATAATCCTCCAAATACCATTGTGATCTTTCATGTTTGTTTATTGCGTTTATTGCGTGCTTTACGCAGCTAACATCATAATCATATTTAAATGCTGATTGTAAAGTGAACGTATAATACTGTGAATACTCTTTTAGGCCATTTTCAATGTTTACAGGTGAGAATCTACCCCTAAAAGTTGACGACCCAACACCGATTATTGGATAATTTTCTATTTCATCATTCATTTTATAAAGCCTGCTTGCTGCGTATTTTGACATTAGAACTGCAGGTATCATTCCATAGTTCATGGCCGGATCGGACCTGGCTATAAAAACCCTCATTTTTTTTGAAGAAATTGATCTGGCATAGTTTTTTACTATGCTGTCTATGCTAAATATAGAATTCATATCCTCTATTAATGGTATTACGTTTATCGTTTTTGGTTTTGTCTCACCAAG
>JAKAYN010000073.1 GCA_021826785.1 Thermoplasmata archaeon
AACTGAGATATCATATAATGTATTGGAAAAGGAGATAAAAACAGCATTTAAAAATTTAGCAATAAAGATTCCG
Source organism: Thermoplasmata archaeon (assembly GCA_021826785.1). Classification (GTDB taxonomy): domain Archaea; phylum Thermoplasmatota; class Thermoplasmata; order Thermoplasmatales; family Thermoplasmataceae; genus Picrophilus. Next base: position 74 of record JAKAYN010000073.1, read on the forward strand.
GGCCTTTTATTTATAGATACACCAGGCCATGTTGCCTTTTCAAATATGAGATCACTTGGTGGTTCCCTCGCAGACATAGCAATACTTGTAATAGATGTCAATGAGGGTTTAAAACCGCAAACAATAGAATCCATTGACATATTAAAAAAATTTAAAACACCATTTATAATAGCTGCAAATAAAATAGATGCCGTACCATATTTTGTTAATGTTTCAAATACATCATTTATTAACGCTATGAAATCACAGAGAAAGGAATACATTGAGGAACTCGATAACAGAATATATAAATTAATAAGTGATTTGTATAGCTACGGAATTAACTCGGATCGTTACGACAGGATAAATGATTTTTCAAAAACCTTTGCAATCGTTCCTGTAAGTGCAAAATTGAAGATAGGCATAGCCGACATATTGATGGTTCTCTCAGGACTTGCACAGAAATTCCTTGAAAAGGAGATAAAATTTACAGATGAAAAAACACTTGGAACCGTTATAGAGGTAAAAAAGGAGGAATCAATAGGAATAACATTGGATACAATACTCTACCAGGGCATACTTAAAAGAGGCGATATTATAGCAGTAAACACATCAAATGGCCCTGCCAAAACACGGGTAAAGGCAATACTTGTCAATTCTAGCAAGGGCTTAAGGGAGAAGGAAAGTGTTATAGCGGCAGCAGGTATAAGAATTCTTATAACAGATAAAATCCCAGTCATAGCTGGAACATCATTAATAAAAATAGATGAAAACAACAGTGAAGATGAGGCGTTTAAAACAATAATAAATGAATCAAAACCTAATATAAAACTGTCCGAGCATGGCGTTACTGTAAAGGCAGAGGCTCTTGGCTCTCTTGAGGCAATAGCCTATGAGCTTGAGCAGAATTCAATAAATATAAGATCCGCAGAGATCGGAGATATAACCAAGCACGATATAATGGATGTTTCAACGCTAAATGATCCTCTGGATCGCATTATAATAGGATTTAACGTTTCAGTACTTGATGATGCCCTTCAGGAGGCATCTGGAGACACTGGAATAATAACAGGAAATATTATTTACTCATTGGTTGAGGATACACAGAAATGGCTTGAAAAGAGAAAACATGACCTTGAGGAACAAAGAAAAAATAACATACCTGTACCATCAAAGATTTTGATAATGCCGGAGTATATATTTAGGGCTGCAAAACCTGTTATAGTTGGAATAAAAGTTCTTTCTGGCCGCGTCAAGGTTGGTGATACTTTGATAGACAATGATAATAAATACGCAGGCACAATAAAAAGCCTCAGGGATGGCGATGTTAGCCGGCAGTTCATAGATGCACCTGCCGAGGTATCATGTGCAATAGACGGCGTTGTGTTAAACAGGCATATATTTCCAGGAGAAACACTTTATGTTGACATACCTGAAAGCGTTGCCAAGCAGCTTAAATCGGAGAAGCTAGACGACGATATTATGAAGACCCTGGATGAAATAACAAAGATAAAGCGCAAGATAAATCAGTTTTGGGGCTTCTGAAGCAAAGAAAATAATAGAATAAAAACACCCATGGAAATTATTAAAATTGTATAATAGTATGAATTTTTTATGTAAACAGCACCGATTAGCGCTGAAATTCCAGGGACAAGGCTGAACTTATAAACGGTGCTTCCAGTTAGTATCCTTGATGATGCCACCATGCCCTTTTTTATTGCGATATACGTTAAAATCAATTCCGGCAGTGAGCCGGCAATTCCTATTATTATAAATGATGACAAAAATCCATTTACATGAAAAATATATGAAACAATATCAACGGATTTAACCAAAATATAAGATGATATGATAATCATAAAAATTGATATTATAGAAAGATAATCAAATGATGTATATTCAACAACATCATTTTTCTCCTCGGTTTTATTAATGGTGAAGATATAAATTATAAATATTATTATAAGTATTATTGAAAATAAAATATTCAATAATGAAAGATAAAATGATAAAAAAAGCATTATTAATGATAATATTATAAGAAATGCTATATCTATAATATAACTTCTCTTATCCTTTAAAAATGGTATAATAAAAATAAAAAACAGCAATGTTATAAAATTCGAGCCTTCGATGGTTCCAAAGCTGATGCTTCCATACCTGTAAAATGCAGCCATGGATGCAGTTATGAGCTCATCAATAACAGAAAAAAATGATATTATGTATATGCCCACCTTGCCATGTGTAAAATTCATTTTGTTTCCAATTGCGTATGCAAGATCAGTGAGCATGTCTCCAGAGTAATCAAATGCAATTATTGGTACTACTATTCCTGGGATTAAAAGGTAGTAATCCTTATATTCATAATCAAATATAAAAAATAAAAAAAATATCAAATCGAGGGAAATTACCGTATATAATGAGTAAGACCTCAAAGCATCATCTGCGGGTCTGTAATCCTTACATCCTCTTTTATTTGTGAGCCCCGCTCCATCTTATGGTAATCAACAGATGTTGGCCTCAAAACCTTTATAATATAATCAAAAGCCCTGTCTGCATTGCTGCGGTCACCACATGTGTATATATCAAGCGTTACAAGGCCGTACTCAGGCCATGTGTGAAAAGAAAGATGTGACTCAGCAAGCAGGGCTATACCACTTGCACCCATCGGCCGGAACTGATAATACTCAGAAGATATTTTCGTTAAATGGCCTTCCTGAATGGCGTTTTCCATTATTGGTGATATTGCTTCGGAGCTAGATATTAACCTTGCATCTACACCGTATAAATCCGCTATGATATGTACCCCTACTGCCACTTTCATCGTCCTCCATAAATTTTTTCACCTCTTGACAATCACTCATAATATGAATGTTGTATTTAAATATTTATAAAAAATGGGTGGTTTATATTTTATTTCTCGTTCATTATAATAATTGTAAGGACTGCTAAAATATAATCATTTATTTACAAATATATTATCAAAAATATATTAGTCAACAGTAAACACATTTATGTTTATCTCTGGATACTGCTTTTGCATCTCCTTTATTCTATCCATGTAAAAGTGCACCATTCTCTTCGATGATATAATTATGGTATTAAAACCGCGGCGTGCAGCATCATATCCTGATTCTATAGATGCATATTCAAAGTCTGGCTTTATTCCTGAATATTTCAATAATGTAAATGCATATTCTCCAAGAACACCTGTAAAATGGTATTTTTTGTTATTAATTATATCTTTTAATTGCCTTGATATAATATTATAATCGGTACATTCTTCAACATTCTTTATCTGGGCTATATCCACGTGTCCAAGATCAAGGCTTATTATTCCATTTATTGATGTTACCCCAGTGCATTTTCCTTTTTCTGATGGAACTGAAACTATTCCAGTGGCACCATCCATTTCATCCTTTGTTGCGTATAAATAGCCATAATCCATGTAAAGGTGCACCTTATCGTTCTTGTTTAGATCACATGCCGCTATTGCCTCCCAGGTCATTATTGAATCCATCTCCATTAGATTGGATTTAAAAAAGTTCTCCATATCACTCAATCCATTGTAAAGGTAGTTAAAGCCATTTAAAGTAATGTTATTATCATCGTCAATGTAACCGTTTGACCTTAATATTTTTAAATGATATATAACGCCCTGAAGGGTAATATTAACATCAGTGGCAATCTCTGACGGTCTTTTTTTGCCATTCCTTATGGTCATAAGTATCATAATCTGTGTTATAAATGCCTGGCTAATCTTCATAAGATCAAAATATAAATGTGCTTATAATATTTTTCTTAGCTTTTCAACAAATTTCCTTGTAACATCACCTGGATTTTCAGCGTTAAATATTGCAGAAACCACGGCTATACCGCTTATAGGATACTTCAAAAGCTCATCAACGTTTTCAAGGCTTATTCCGCCGATAACAAAAACAGGTATTTTAAAATTTGATATATTATTAAGTATATTGATATCACAGATTGCAGCGTCCTCCTTTGTGCTAGTATGGAAGAAAGAACCAAAGGCTATGTAGTCGGCACCTAAGTCCTGGTATTTAATGCCAAGAGAAATATCACCGTATGTTGAAACGCCTATTATTTTTCCAGGGAATTTACTCTTTATGTACTCAAATGGCGGGTCATCCTTTCCTATATGTATGCCATCTGCATCAAGTATGTCAAGCAAAACAGGTGAATCGTCGACAATAAACGGCACATTATATTTATATGCAATATCCCTTAATTTTTTACCAACCTCTATTTTTATATTATATGGATTTGTTTTATCCCTGTACTGTAATATATTAACACCGGCCGAAAGGCTCTCCTCAACAATATCAAAAAAATTTCCATGGTAATAATCCTTTGTCACAAGATAAAGGCCATTTAATCTCATTTTAAACCACTCTCAAGGCCATAAGATAATGCATCCCAGAGCTGGTCATCACCTGGATTTATTATCTCGCCGGTATCAAATCTTATATCATTTCCCTTAAGCTCGCCTATTATATATGAATCTATACCATTAAATTTTAATTTTGATAATAATTGATCCGTATAATCTCTTTTTACCGTTATCAATAGTGTTCCTTCGCTTATTGACCTCAATGGATCTATATTGAAAAGTTTTGTTACCCTTAAAATGGATTACTCACTCTTTATCTTTTTTTTATTTATTATTACACCATGACCTGATGCTTTTCCTATCTCGTATATTGCATTTATTAAACCGCCTTCTGTTGCATCATGCATTGACGTAATTTTATCCAGCCCAAAATCAATAGAAATTTTTTCCTCTTTTACACAGCTCATCTTATAAAAAAGATCATTAAGATTTTTAAGTGTATCATTCCCAAGATTTTTTTCTATATACTCTGGAAAAGTGTATGATAATATGCATGATGCCTCAAGTGCTGCTGTTTTTGTCATTATTATTATATCGCCCTCTGAGGCGTTTTTTGTTGTTATATAATTATCACCGTAGCCCATTAAGGAGATC
>JAKAYN010000074.1 GCA_021826785.1 Thermoplasmata archaeon
GCCATTATATCAGGCATATTAATGATAATATTATTTATATACATAGAAAGAAAAGTTTCAAACCCAATGTTCAGGCTCGATCTATTTAAAAACCGCGGATTCAGCATTGGAAACTTTACAGGTTTTGTATCTGCCATGGGAATGATGGGTTTAATGTACATGTTAACAATACTTTTCCAGGGTGTCTGGCTTCCAATTCATGGTTATCCATACTATATAACGCCTTTCTGGGCAGGTGTTTTTATGCTTCCAATGACCATTGCTATGGGTGTCTTTGGCATTATTGGTGGTAGAATAGCAAACAAGAATAATATAAGAATGCTAACATCACTGGGATTGTTCATATCATCATTGTCGTTTATATTTATAGCTCTTCTACCATATAATTTTTCATATCCGGAGCTTGCCATTTACCTTGTTATATTTGGAATTGGCTATGGTCTTTTTAACGCACCGAATATATCAGCCGTTATGTCATCTGTACCCGCTGAACTAAGGGGTTCATCATCCGGTATGCTAAACACAATGAGAAATCTTGGCTATACTGCAAGCATGGGCATGTTCTTCTCAATATTAATCTACGGTTTATCCATTTATCTGCCAGGAAGCATAAAAACACATCTATCATCAATAGGCGCATCATCATTATCGATTTATTTATCAAGGATGCCTGCAACAGAGGCACTTTTCAGTGCATTCCTTGGCATAAATCCTGTACCATCATTTTTAATTAATGTAAGTAAAAGTGTATTATCAAAGATTCCTAAATCAACAATATCATATATATCTGGAAACTACTGGTATCCACATGTTCTTGCACCGGCATTTGGCTCATCATTTTCAATGGTCTTTTACATAGCATTTACAATAACAATAGTTAGTGGAATCATCTCAATACTAAGGGAGCCAATTGGAGAATATAAAATGAAGAATATCTCAAAATCTAAGAAATATGTAAAGAAATAAACACCATAAAATGCCATAGAAAATATGCATTGAGTAATAGAAATCTGTTGATATTAAATTATAATTTTCATAAACATAAAGATGCAGCATAAAGATATTAACAGGAAGGCTGAAAAAAATCAGTATTAAAAAACCAGCCAGAATCCCTATAAGTATGCTTCCATGATAGCTATTAGGCCTTAATTTTATGTAATACGATATCAATGCTGCAAAGAAACCAACAATGGAGCCTACAAGAAAATGCATTAATAATCCAGTTATCTCTCCATATACATATGTTAAATGAAACAATCTATAGCCAATCTCTGTAAATTGATATCCCGGAGAAAGCTTTTCATAGAGATCAAATATATAGAACGCTAATGCCTCGAATATGGCCGATGTAAAGCCCGCAGGTATACCCTTTATGGAATAAATTTTTGCGCTTTCCGTAATTTTGTATTGACAAGCATTATTTAAATTATTTTAAATTTAATGCATAAAAATTATATTATAATTATAGATTTTCCATCATGGGATTTAATACAGGAGACTGGCTTTCATCGCATCATGCCGTTTATAATTTGAGTAACAGCGGCATGTACGGTGTTGTTGATTTGAAAAAATATTTTAGTGATTATGATATAGTCGATGAATCTGCCTTTATAGGTGATATTGCATCGCTCCATGGCGTTAATGAGAATCGAATTGTTATAACGCACGGTGCAACCGAGGCTCTTTCCCTGGTTTTATTCCATTTAAGGCATTTAAAATATTTTAATGTTAATTTTCCTGAATACGAGCCAATCTATAAGTTACCATTAATGCTTGGCTATGAACCTGGAAATTCAATAAATTTATACAGCATGCTAAACAATCCTACAGGCTCAATGCCTGAAATAAAAGATAAAAATAATATAATAGATGAAACTTTTCTTGAATTCGATAGGGAACTTTCTTTCTCTGTAAATTATGATGGTTATATAATAAATACCTTTACAAAGGTCTTTGGTGGTGATGATTTAAGACTAGGCTATATAATATGCCCTGATAAACAAAATGCAAGAGATATAAATGGATACAAAGGCCTCTTGACAGAACCAGTTTCTAAAATAAACACATCAATAGGCCATTACATACTAAAGGATCACGATAGCATACTTGAATATGTACGAAACATCGTTGGTGAAAACAATAAGGCACTATTTAAAAACATGTCGCATCTAAAATTTTACAAAAATATAAGACCGCTGAGATCACCAGTTTCATTTATAGATTATTCATATTATTCACAGGAAGATTCAATGGAATTCTCTGAAAAACTTTACAGGGCGGGCTTTACACTTGTGCCTGGAAAATTCTTTGGCGTTGAGGGTACATACCTAAGGGTCTGCATGACCAGGCCAAACTTTCCAGAAAGCTTTTCTAAGTTTATGGAATTTATTGAAAAAAATTAAATTTATAATTTCGGATTCTTTTTTGCATACATTTCAACATTTTGTTCAAGGCTCTTCTTATTTGTTTCCGGTGCCATGAATATTGCAACCAAAAGGCCTGCGAACGATATTATTGCAAAAAACAGCAGTGATTTGAAAACTGGATAATATGGAAAGATAACAATGCCGAGTATGGCACCAACCCTTGATGAAGCTGTTGCAATGCCCTGCACAGTAGACCTCACATCAGTTGCGAATAGCTCTGTTGGATAGAACAATGTAACGGCACCAACCCACTGCTCAAAGAGGACAAAGGAAAAGTAAAACGGAACAGCTGCAATTCCAGCTATTTTTACAACGCTGCCAAGTGTTAGTAAAAGCGTCATAATAAAGAAACCGCCAATGGTAAGGAACCTGCGGCCTATTCTATCGGATAGTGGCAATGCTATAACATAGCCAAGCATTCCGCCAACCGATATAACCATTGATATCTCTGCTATGGATCTAAAGTTATTCTTAAACCCAAGCTCGCTGAATATTAATGGATAGTAAAAGCCAAGACCGTATGCCGCAACATCAAATACAAACCAGGCAACTATAACGAAGGTAAATGTAAAATAGAAGCCGTGAACCCTTTTTTCATTTGTACTGGCATTTTCTATTTTATTGCTGCCTGAGATCTCATTTAATACATTCTCCGCGTCCCTGATTTTACCATTGGCTGCAAGCCATCTTGGACTTTCAGGTATCTTTAACCTCATAAGTATTAAAGGCAGTGCAATTATACCACCGATGATAAATGTATATCTCCAAAAATCATTGAAAACAACAAAAATATAGTTCATAACTGCAGATATAAATGCTCCAAGCCAGTACATTCCAACCATGCCTAAAAGAAGCTTTCCCCTTGAATTCTTTGGTGAGAACTCTGACATCATTGTTGAGCTTATTGGGTAATCACCACCTATGCCAAAGCCCATTAAAAGCCTTGATATAAAAAGCTCGTAGAAATTCGATGATAAACCAGCTGTTATTGCAAATACAACAAAGAATAATAGGTCAAGTCCAAAGATCTTTTTTCTACCTATTTTATCGCTTAACCTTCCAAGCAATGGTGCACCTATGAGCATGCCTATAAAAGATGATGTATCAACGTATACCTTCTCATTAAAGCCAAGATGCAGCTGTACCGGTATAACAAGCATGGCCATTGTTATTATCGATAAATCATAGCCATCGAGAAAAAGCCCTAGCGATGATAAATAGAACATTCTTCGCTGAAACTTCCCAAACCCTCCGTTATCTAACGATTTAAATTCGTACATAATAAACACCGGTATTTAATGGAAACCCGTATGGGGGTTTCAGCTACAAAAATTACCACTTAATTATAAGACATCATCTTTTTAAATTATAAAAATATTTTTTAAATCTTTAAACTAACAGGTTTCTTAATAATTTTTCTTGTTTTTACCTCAACTATTCCTGAGGATGTAATTCTATAATATGGTAAATTAATTGAGTTCAAAAACAGTATTGAGTAAACAGGGTCGTCATATTTATATCCAGAATCGCTTAATGCGTTTCTAAATTCCTCTGTTATTTTATTCACATCATCACTGTGCCTATCAGACATTACGCCAAGTATATTAAGGTCAATTCTTATTTTTTTACTGCTATTGAATACTATGCCACCATTTTTTATTACATCCTTAATTGCGGTTTTCATTGCTTCCCGGGATGAGCCCATTGCTATGTACGACCCTTCTATATTGTATGAGCTTGCAAGAGCATCAAAGTAGCCCATGCCGTATATATTTGAATGCACAATCTTTTTTAGATCTCTTGTTATTAATAATATCTCAATGGAATCATTTACTTTATAATCCTTTATATCCATTATCACCTGATTCCTCATGAATAGCGTTTCATTGCTATCCATGAATTTTATATTATCAATATTTAAATTTTTACTTTTATAGAGCATTCCATATGATTTCCAGTCAGGAAATTTTAGCTTTATATTATTATCAATTAAAGCTCCATCCATCATTGAAAAAACAGGTTTTGGATCATTTAGATCTTTAATAAAATTCATGTCTGCAATTCTTCCAGGGGCTATGCCACCATATATATTATCTATATTATAATAAACAGCAGGATTTAATGATGCCATGGCATATGCATCAAATGGATTAACCCCGGTTGATATTGCAATTTCTATTAAATTATCAATACCATTATAATTATTATAATATGGGCTTCCATCGTTTGTAAACATAAGCCTGTTTAATGGAATATTTTTTTCAATAATGTATCTTAGCTCTTCCTTTAGATCCTTTCTTATTGATGATTCCCTTAAAAAGCTATAATATCCTAAGGATAACCTTGCTTCAATATCCTCACCTGTTATCGATTCATGATCCGATGTTATGCCTGCTGCTGCAATTTTATTTAAGGTATTTTTTGATGCCCCAGGATTGTGCGTTTCTATTCTTTTTCCAAGTAACTGTAAATAATACAAATTCTTTATCATATCTTTATTCATATTTATTATATAAGGCCAGCCTGTTATCTCACCTGCCTGTACAACATAAGGG
>JAKAYN010000075.1 GCA_021826785.1 Thermoplasmata archaeon
ATCCATATTAGTATATAAAAAAGATAATTCATGGAAATTACGTAGATACCAATTAATGAAAGTACTGGCGCAATAAGAAAGATTAAATAGAACCATCCAAATAGATACCATATGGATGTTGCGAACCAGTCTATCTTTTGTGACAAATTTGTATTTTTATTAAATATCATTGTTTTAAATATCTTTGGTATCAATGATAATGAGCCACGTGCCCAGCGCCACTGCTGATTTATATAACCTTCCATTGTAACAGGTGCCCTGCCAAATACCAGCTTTTCATTATAATAATAGCCATGCCAGCCCTTTTTTATTAAATTAATTGATGTTGCTATGTCCTCAACAAGGCTTTCCTCGTCGAAACCGTTTACAGATTCAAGTGCTTTTCTTCTGTAAACTATGTTCGTTCCACATGAAAAAACGGTACCAGCAACGCTCTTCCCCTCCATTAAAATATCATAGAATATGAATTGCTGTCCATCAGCCATGTATGCCAGTGGTGAGCTGTCAGTATTTGTGTAATACTGTGGTATCTGTACAAAGCCTGCGTCATTATGTTTATCCAGCAATGATGATGCAACTTTTATAAAATCTGGCGACGGCATCTGATCAATATCTATAACAGATATGTATTCTTCACTTGTCATTTTTATTGCATTGTTCAGGGCGCCGGCCTTGTAGCCTTTCCTTTTCTCCCTGTGTATGTAATTAACATTTATTTTTTTATAAAAATCAATGTTTTTTTCAAAGCTGCCATCAGTGGAATCATCAAGAACGTATATATTGGCATTGTACTTTGTATTGTTTAATATTGATATTAGATTTTTTCTTACCATATCGATTTCCTCATTGTAAACAGGAACAAGGATTGCAACAGAATTGCCTGCGCTTAAATAGTTTAACTCCCTTGTTTCATTATAAGATTTCATGCTGCGCCTGGATGCAAGCATTAACGATACTGTCTGAACAGCGAAGAATAAATTAGCTGCCCAGAATAATGCCGATAGTATATCCTCCTGGATATTTCCATGGTGAAACACATATAGATAATAAAATGATAATATTATTCCAGAGAAGATAAATATTAATGTAACGTATATTAAAACAGATATTAAAATTCTTTTAACACTCATTGAACCTCTTTGAAAGTTTCTCCATTTTCATGTGATATACCGGATCCTGATATCTTAAAATAGAATGGTGCACCATCAAAATCTGTGCCACGCATCTTTGTAATGGTCATGCGCCTTCTAATATCGCCATTGTAATTTAAATCCAGCTTTATAATCCCTGAGGTATAGTATTCCTCAATGCCATAAACACTAAGATCACTTGCCCTTATTCCTGATGTTATTAATGTTACCGATGGTTCAAAGGTTATGGCCTTCATAAACATGTTTATAAAATCATCGTCCGCTAAAAGAAGCGGCGTTACTGGGTCTATAACAATTCTTTTTACATCATCTTTTTCAACCATGGATCTTATATCTCCGGATATCCTTGTTATGTATTTTCTTACATTGCCCTTTCCATCAATGATCTCGCCCTTCATTAACCTTATCTGATCCGACACTTCAAGAACCTTTATCATGCCTGACGCATAAAATTTATCAAAGCCTATGTCAAGGCTTTTCATATTCGATATGTATTGCTCAGGATACGTATCAGTTACAATAATTAAGCCTCTTTCGCCAAGATTTGCACCGTGGCATAAAAACATTGTTGAAAGTATTGTTTTTCCTGTTCCGGCTTTCCCCGATATAAGATATATATTGTTTCTCAAAAAACCGCCGTTAAGCCTTTCGTCTAATTCATGTATACCGGTTTCTGCCCTCTCCGGGGATGAATTTTTAACCCTTGCATCGAAAATTTTTATATTATATGTTTTTACAAGATTTGACTCATCGCTGGTTAAATCCCTGTCTATTATTATTGCCTTGTTGTTTATATTGCAGTCCATGCATTTTGCATTGAAAAGTAAAATATCACTGAGTGCATTATTGGTATTTATAACAAGAAATGCTATTATCAAATCAGGGCCCTTTACTATGTAATCGAACTCATAGATTACCCCGGATCTTCCAGTTATATTATAATTTTCATTTACATCGTAAGATTTGTAATTTCCAAATTCCGAAACTGCCTTTTTTATTAAATCCTCTTTTATTATCATTTGTATCAACCTTTTTAAATAATATCTAAAGCATCGTCTTTGTATTCGCCAATGTAACGTATTGATACGGCGTTGCCTCCGGTAATATTATATGATCCTGAAAAGAGCATTCGAAGGTATTCGTCAATTCTATAATATGATAAAACAACAGTAAGGTTTATAAACTTTTCATTTAATTTAATAAAAAGATGATCCCTAAATATACCAGCATCGTTGGCAGCCTCCCTTATTGATTGAAGCATCTTATTTTCAACAAGGACCTCGTATATGCCATCATCAATTTTAACAACATCACTTGATTCCTTCATTTCATCATTTGTGTAAACAAGCATCTTGAATTTATTTGATTTTGAGTATGCATCAAGCACCTCGCCGATGCTTTCATGCCCAATCATAAATTCAGAGACATAATCATTGTCATGTATCGATAATGGAACATCGTATGAAAGAACAGATAACTTCGTTCTTTTGTTTTTGTTTCCGGTTAACCATTTTATACCTTCAGATGGTGTTATCCTTAGATTATTTATGGTATTCGGCTTAGTTATATACTTTGATAATATATCGCTTATCTCTTTTCTGTACTTACTATTAAATCTAAATCTTATGGTTAACATGCCGTTTTCAAGATCCGTCTCTGAAAATGCAACAGATCTTACATTTGCAAGCTCCTCTATGAGTTTATACTGTGATTCACTGTACAATCTCTGAACCATTTTATAATAACTACCAAAATCGTCGTAATCGAAGAAGTTGAGCATGCCCGTGATGTCATCATCCTTTGGTATGTATGCACTTAAATAATGGTTTTCACCATCATTTTTTATAAACACCGTTATTGGGTTTTATATATCTCTGATAATCTGCCTATTGATGTGCTAACATTATAGGAAAATTTACATTTATAATCAAGTTTTTTATCAATGTCATTTATATTCATTTATGTATAAACATTTTGTCATATAAAAAAAATTAGCTTTTAATTATAAATGATGATCCATGTCTGATATCCCTTCATCCATCTCTTCCTCTATCTTCTCTTGATATTCATCCTCCTTTTCCTCTGGCTTGATTTTCTTCTTCTTTTCCTTTTTAATAACCATAAAATATTATAAAATATGATCTATTAAACTTTTTCATTGATAATATAAATTTAATATACGATAAAATTATATAATAATTAGATGGATCTTCAATGCATAAAGAATCTTGAATGCAGGCATCCAGAGAGAATACTTGGGCAGCATCTTGAGGATGGGTATGTGATAAGGCTTTATATACCAATTGCGGTTGAGGCCTTTTTAATAATTGATAATAAAAGTTATCAGATGAACAATAACGATAAGATTTTCGAGTATAAATCAGATTATGAAATAAAAAATTATAAAATAATGTATAAGGATGAATCCGGATATGAAAAAATTATTGAGGATCCATATAAATTCAAGCCTGAAATATCTGATTATGATATATATTTATATAAACATGGCAGGCTTTTCGAATCATACAAAACATTTGGTGCACATTTAAAAAAAATAAATGGTGTTTCAGGCTGCAATTTCGTCGTCTGGGCACCATCTGCATTATCAGTATCCGTTGTTGGCAACTTCAACCACTGGACGCCAGGCATGCATTTAATGACAAATGTGAACGATTCAGGCATCTGGGCAATATTCATACCTGGCATTGGTGTGAACGAGGTTTATAAATTTGCATTAAAAACTTTGAACGGCGAGATAAAGATGAAGACAGACCCATTTGCATTCTACACTGAGAAAAGGCCTAGAACAGCATCAATTGTAGTAAATGATGATTTTCACTGGACGGATAATAAATTGATGAGATCAAGAACAAAGGAATCATTATCGATATACGAATTGCATCTGGGTTCATGGAAAAAAAATAATAATGATTATTATAATTACAGGGAAATAGCAGACATGCTTGTAAATCATTTAAAAATTACAGGCTTTAACTGCATTGAGCTCATGCCGGTCATGGAGCATCCTTTGGATATATCATGGGGTTATCAGGTTGTTAATTACTTTGCGCCAACATCAAGATACGGCAATCCTGATGATTTTAAATATTTTATAAATAAAATGCACGAGAATAACATAATGGTTATACTTGACTTTGTGCCGGCACACTTTCCTGATGATGATTATGGCCTTTACATGTTTGATGGAACACATCTTTATGATTATAGTGATCCAAGAAAGGGAAGAACACCTGACTGGGGAACAAACATATTTGATTTTGGAAAAAATGAGGTAAGATCATTTATAGCATCGGCTGCCGTTTACTGGATAGATAAATATCACGTAGACGGTCTAAGATTCGATGCTGTTACATCAATGATATACCTTGATTTTGCCAGAAGACCAGGTGAGTGGATACCAAATATATACGGTGGCAACACAAATCTTGAGGCTATTTCGCTTCTCTCTGAAATAAATAATTACATACACGATAAGTATCCAGATGTAATAACCGTTGCCGAGGAATCCAGTACATATACCGGCGTAACATCAAGATCTGGCCTTGGATTTGATTACAAATGGAACCTCGGCTGGATGCACGATACATTGGATTTTTTCCATGAGGATCCATTGTTTAGAAAATATAAAATTGAAAGGCTTACATTCAGTGTTATGTATATGTACAGTGAAGATCG
>JAKAYN010000076.1 GCA_021826785.1 Thermoplasmata archaeon
GACCCTACCCACAGTCTCAGTGAATAAAAGGAATGCGTTAAGCTGTGCATTTAAGATGTGCATGGATCTAAATGCCAGGGCGGTTGTTGTTATAGACAATAATAACTACGTCCTTGGTCAGATAACATTAAGCGACATGATATCTCTTGGGGAGGGGAAACTCCAAACATTAAGGGTTTATGAGGCTGGCATAGTCCCAGTAATAAAGGTGCGCTGCGATGCACCAGCCACTGATCTTATAAGAATCTTCCGTGATAAGGATCCACCAATAGTTGCCGTAATTGATGGCAATGAAAAGTTCATTGGAACAATACTTGAAAGAGAGATATTAAAATACATATCTGATGTCCTTGATGCAAAAGATTAGAAAATTTAAATAAATAAATTTCAATCTCATTCCATGTATGACATACCAGAACCTGAGGTTGGCCCTGAAAAGCCACGATCAAAAGCCGCTAAATGGTATGCCATGATAGTTGTTATTATAGTTATAATCTCTGCATTTGGAATAATATCACTTGATCACCCAGCGTTTCCAAAACCATACGTAAGCGCCATTTCAAATGGTAATGCCCTATTAGATAAACCATATACATTAACAGTTAAGACAAATGCACCATTTAATAATATAACAATATTCTGGGGTGACGGCACACAAAATAACATATATTATTCAGGTTCTGATACGGTAAAAATATCGCATGTTTATAATTATCCTGGAGAGTATTATATATATTATACGGGTAATTTTACAAATGGCTTTTATAATGGCAATGAAAGCATGATACCAGTATATGTACCATTTAAAAACATTTCAGAAAATAGTGCCCAGGGAATTCTATCAATAATATACAACAAAGATAATCGTGTTGAACTAATGGCCTCAACAACTGGCAATCCCGAAAATGAGAATTATTCTATTGTGCATCAATCAATAATAATATTCAAAAATGATACGTACTTAAATAAATATAATATAACATACTTTTATAATAAATCACTTGGATATTACCAGCCTGTGAATAACACAATTTACCTTAATCTAAGTGATGGTTATTATAACGCATATTTATCCACTGTGTCCGGAGAGATGATTAAAAGGGCAAATTACTATAAGACATTAAATGTATTTAATGAATATTTAAACGGCCTAAAATACAATAATATAAAAAATCTTTCGGCAATATATTATTTAAATGGCACTGCGGTATATGAAAATAATACATATGCAGTTATGGCACAAAATGGTTCAATTTACTATTCCGGTAAAATAACTATGAACAATGATATTGTCTATTTATACAATGGAACTAAGCTATCAGGAAATATATCAATGGATATTATAGGAAATGCGGTTATATCAAATAAAAATGTAAATGGTAGCTTTTCAGTGAATAATGGAAATATCACATTTAATTCAAACGCCCTTGTGATTATAAAGAATCTTAAAGGCGTCATGTCTGGAAAAATGTTTTTGTTTAAAAATGATGGTTTTAACATCTTTAAAAATGCAACTGTCGGATTTAAAAATGATAATATTACATACAAAAATGCATCTTATATAATTTATAATAAAACATATGCATTAAGGTATATATACAATTATCATTATATTTATAATGTAACAGGCTATAAAAATGAGGAAAAGACCGGTTATTATCTTGATTTCTTTGTTGGGAACAGTTCAATAGCAAGTAATTATAAGAGGTTTTCTATTAACTATGGTGTTGTATCATCATATAATAATTTGGATCCACAGGAGGCTTCCTCGCCTGCGGATCTTGAGATACTTTACAATACATACAGTACCCTAGTCTCCGATGTTAATGGAACATATTTTCCGGATCTTGCCGAGTATTTGCCATCACCAGGCCACGGCATATCTGATAATTACACAAATTATACTTTTAAGATAAGGCCGGATGCAGAGTTTCAGAATGGTTCAATAGTAACAGCCTGGGATGTGATGTACTCAATTGCAAGGGATATACTATTATCAAACAGAACCGGTTCACCTGGCTGGATTGTAAGTGATTATCTTTTAGGCAATTATACAAGTCATAGCTTTTACAACATAACAAGGGCAATAAAAGTAAACAACGCAACAGATGAGGTTACATTTCATTTTGTTAGACCTGTTAAGCCTGATAAAGTATTCATGATATTTTCTTCTCCAGGCACATTTGTGGTTGATCCACAGTGGCTTGCATCGATTAATGCATCATTCTCATGGTCACCTTCAGGTTTTAGCAACTATTCAAAGAATTACAATGGAACGATAAAAACTGTTTTTTCAGATGGGCCATATGAAATTTATTATGCTGTTCCTGGTTACAAGGTCGTTCTGATAAAGAATCCATACTATGTAAATGAAAATGATAAGAATTCACCTTACATGGTAAATATTGTATATGATGATTCAACCGCAGACCTTTACGAATCAATAAGAAGTAATCAGACACAGATAATAGAGAGCAGCTATTACACAGGCAGTGTATCAAACATATCCGCAGGCAACTTTCTTAACATAATATCCTTCTCCGGCAATGTGGATGGACATTATCTTTTAAAATACTCTTATTATAACTTTCCATTGAACATGTTTTCAAATTATTATGCAAGAAACATGGTTTATTCAATATACATGTATACAGCTACACATAATAAAATGTATCTAAACCAATCAAAATCAGACTGGTCATACATAGTTAAATTATATAACATTACATACTCTTCAGGCAAATATCTTTACAAAGGAAAACCGATTTTTATACCATTGTTTTCAGGTCACTCAGAGCCTGATACGGAGCTTTCGTACATAGCCGGTTATCTATCGAATATTATCAAGGGCGGTTCTTTTCCAATATTGACTGCCCCATCATCGTATATATATTCAAATAATAGTTACATGCCAATATACGATATTCCAGTTTATAACACAACTGAGGACATTGTTGGAATAATAATAAATCATTTTAGATCAATGAATTTAAATGGTACTGTAATGAACACATTAAATAAAATGAACAATGATTATATAAATAATACAAATGTTTATTCCATAATAGATAATATATCTAATAATTATAACCTATTTATCATTTCAGGAAAATACCCAAATAATATAATATACAACACCCATTACAATTTAAATAATGCCTACAACGGATTTATAATATATTTTAATAATGTATCATAAATAAATTAATAAGTAATTTTGAATTAAATTAATGGTTATTTTATTATTTTTGTGCTAAAATTCATTAATGTAAACAGTAAATATATATAATAATTGTGCATAATTATCTTACATAAAATTATTCAAAAAACATGGTCTTGTACCCATAGACCATCGGATTTTCTAAAATAACCGATTTTTTATGATCTATTTTTATTCTATTATAATAATGCAGGAAATCATTTAATGCTATTTTTGCCTCAGGGCTCGCCAATGGTGCCCCTATGCACATATGCGATCCCCTGCCAAAGGCAATATGCTCGTTTCTATCCCTTAATATAAATTCATCAGGGTTATCGAACATGTTTTTATCACGATTTGCAGAGCCAAGAAAAACAGAGACTCTCTGGCCTTTTTTCATGCTTATTCCATTAAGCTCAGTATCCTCTTTTATGAATCTATGCGGCAGAAACTGTATTGGAGAATAATATCTTAATGTTTCCTCTATAAAATTATGTATTGCCCTGTCATTGTTTAGATTGTTAATCATATCATCATTATCTGATAAAACCTTTAGCATGTTTGTTATTAAATTTGTTGTGGTTTCATTTCCACCTATGATTAACAGCATTATATAGCCTATTTTTTCATTTATATTCAAATTTTTATTGTTTATATATCCGTTGTTTATTACGGACATGATTCCATTTTCAGGATTTTTTGAGAATAATCCGGACAGTTTTCTTATCATGTAATTATTGATTAAACCAAAATTCTCATCATTTTTATTGCCAATGATGTAATCAGACCATTCCTTAAATTTTGTTCTATCCTCTTCAGGTATGCCAAGTAACTGTGAAATAACATTAACTGGTAATTCAACGGCATAATTTCCAACGATATCAGAATCATGATTCAAATTCCTAATAAGTTTGTCTGATATATCTGATATTTCTGATGTCATTTCATTAATTTTTGTTGGCATGAAATATGGTGCTATTATATTTCTGTAATCCTTATGCTCTGGATTGTCCATATTTATAAAACTGAGACCACTAGTGCCACCGGCATATTTTGGATTTGACGAAAATATATCATCGTGCATTAACACATATTTGCATGCATCGTATGTGTATATCTCCCAGCAATTGTTCTCACGATTATATATTATTCCCCCATTATCCCTGGCATTTTTATAATAATCAAAGTTTTCGTCAAGCATGATAAAACAATTCAAAATAAATAATTTAAAGTTTTGTTAATATTAAATATGGCTGCTTATTAATTGATATAAATATTGCATAAAAGTTCATCTATGAAACTAATATTAATGCGGTGCCAAGATTTTTGTATATATTGATATATTTCTTTATAATATTATCATATCTGTTCACTATCATTATGGATGGTGATTTTATTACTGAAACAGCGAACATTAAAGACCTCAGGTTTGCCGTGGAGTTCTCATAAACCAGCGAATTCAAATCGATGTTCAGCCCGGAGATGTTTAAATATGCATTTAATTCATTTATTATTTCATCCCTTATATATGAGAA
>JAKAYN010000077.1 GCA_021826785.1 Thermoplasmata archaeon
TTCCGATCTAACAGTGTACCTTGTTTATAATGACCATGAAAGGGCTGAGAGAATTAAAAAAAGCATACAGGGCATGGCAAAATTCATAGAGATCGGGGAAAATATTGATGATTTTAGAGACTATGATATCAGCATAAACAATATATTTATAGATACCGAGAGCGATAATGAAATATACAGATTTTTGGAGACCGGTTTAAAGAACATAAATAAAATAAAATCAAGGCTTATAATAAATGCAGTATACTCTAGAAACGATAGTTATATTTACCGTGTAATAAGGGATTTATTCAACGATGTTTCAAGGGAAAATAAAAGTAAAAACATAAAGACCGTTGCGGCAAATGGTATTGATCCTGGATACATTATAAAGGCGCCAGGCAATTCAAAAGAGGAAACAAATAATCTTGATTTTGTAAACGCCGTGCTTTTTGCTGCAATAGAGGATTACAACATAAAGGAAATAGAATTATAATTTTATATTTTTATTTAGATTTTCAAAGACATCTAAAAATTCAAGACCTTTTTTAACACCACCGTCAAAATCTACGTTTTTTATTTCTGATGCGATCTTCCTTGTTTTTACCGGATCGTGGATTCCTGCGTAAGATATCATTGTCTGGACAGTTCTGTTTATTCTTAATACGCTGGCCTTTATATTTATTAATAGATCAACTATGTTTTTCATGTTCTCTATAATAAATGGCCTTGCCTTTTCGTTATACGACATGGCTATAAAAAATGAGTTAGCATCCTGTTTTTTGACCTTTCCTGATGAGACCAGATCCATGATCTTTTTATAGTTATCTTCGCCGGAAAGCATTGAAATTGCATATATTGCCTTTGTCTTATCCTCATCATTGCTTGATTTTAATAGAACATCCAATAAATAATCCATATTGTTTTCAACCCTTGCACGTGCAATTAAATATGAAAGCCTAAAGTTTGAATCCGTTTTATAGTAATCATTGTACTCGGAGAGAAGCTTTTTATCAAAGTCAAGATCATATTGCGCAAGTCTTTCGTATAAAGAGGCCATGACTATTGTGTAATTAAAATCGTCCTTTTTGTTTTTCTCTATGAAACTGATCTTTTCATTTGAATAGAATTTTAACTCATCCAAAAAGTACTGGTTCATGGTTATGTTATAAAGGTTAAAGAACTGCCTTGAGATATCCTCTATTAATATTGCATCATTAAGCCTTTTTAATGGCTCAATTCTGTTTGAGTATGTTTTTAGGTCTATCTTTCCTGAGAGTAAAAATGCATAGAGATCATTTGAAAGTCCCCAGCGCTCCAGTGGATCTATTTTATCAATGTTCTTTATAATATTTTCATAGGTTACATCATCGTATAATATTCTGTAAAAGCCGTTATGATTATAATTCAATGAAAGTACGTCTGAATCAATCTCTGTCTCTGGTGTGTCAAACATTATTATCTCATGGCCAGACATACGATTCAAAAATAATGGTATTGGCCATACATCGTTTTTATTTTCAAGGAACAAAAACTGTGACTGCTTTATCTTTAATTTTTCTCCTGAGATAACTTCTATGTACGGATATCCCTGCTTTGATATCCATGAATTCATAATCTTTGATATATCCTTCTTTGATATATCATCCATTGATGCCCATAGGTCGGAGCCGGCAGCATTTTTGTATGAGAATTTCTTAAGGTAGTTTCTAAGCCCCTCCATGAATTTTTCCTCACCAATGTAGGCCTCGAGCATTCTTAAAACGTTTGCGCCCTTGCCATACCTTATTTCATAGGATAATCTTGAAACGCCCTGCGGATCAGATACCTCTGCGTTTATCGGATGCGAGTTTATAATTGAATCCATTGTATAGGCGCCATCAGCCTGGTCGACAAGAAAATCCTCGTAGAAATGCCAATCCGGTTCCGTATCATTTACCGTTTTAAATGCAAAGAATGTTGCAAAGCTCTCATTTAACCATAGATCGTTCCACCACTTCATTGTAACCAAATCGCCAAACCACTGGTGAACAAGCTCATGCGTTATAACCTCGGATGTTCTCTTATAGCTCTTGTTTGAACTTGATGAATCTATGCTCAATAGTATCTCTCTAAAAGTTATTGCACCCCAGTTCTCCATGGCACCGGCCGCAAATTCCGGAACTGATATTAAATGAAGCTTTGGCAGCATGTACTTTATGTTTGTATAATTCTCAAGATAATTCAAGGATTTCTTTGCAACCTGTATTGGATAATCTGAATGTGCAAGATGACCTTTCATTGCAGTTAGATATATGCGCTTGCCATCGTAAAGATCAGAGTACTCATCGAAGCTCCCAACGCCTATATAAACAAGGTAAGATGACATTTTTGGTGTGTCATTGAATTCAACAATCTTCTTTGATTTATCGATTTTTTCAGATTTTATTGGCATGTTTGATATTGCAGTTAAATCTTTGTCTATTGATAGTTTTAAATGAAACACGGCCTTGTATGCAGGATGATCAACACATGGAAATGCACGTCTTGCATCTGATTCCTCAAACTGCGTTGATAATATGTATTCATTCTCGCTGCCAGCAACGTATAAACCCTTAAGGCTCCTTGATGCATTTGCAGAGAACTTTATATGAAAGGTTCCTGAACCTGAAACGTTTCTAACCGTAAAGCCATTTTCATCCTTTTCAAAATCGCACTTTTTACCATTAAATGATACATCATTTATTTCAATATCAACGGCATCAAAATGTATTTCATTTTCGAGGCCTGTTACATTAACATCCTCTTCACCATTGTACTTCTTTCCCTTAAAATCTATGTCAATATATATATCATACCTATTAATTTCCATGGCATGTAATTATAAATATTTAATAAAATTTTTCCATGAAAAGTAGATATATACATTTTTAATATTATTTTATGATCAAAGTTAATAATATAAATCGTTATAGAAAATATATAAGCTATGGGATAGTATTCCTGCTTTTAATACAGTTTATAATTGGCCTTTACATAAATTTGTATGTAAACATTGTAAAGGGCAAGCTGGACAGTCCGGTATTGATATTACATATCCTAATAGGTTTTTTTCTGCTAATACTCACATTTATATTATTAATAATGTCATATCGTGAAAGAAAATTTTTGATTTTATCATTAATATCGTTTATACTTATTGCAGTGGCCGGTTTATCCGGCTTTTTCTTTATTATAGTAAACTCATCCTTGTATTCATTTATAATGGGAATATCATTTGCAGTTGTTTTTTTATGCCAGTATATTTACATATTATTTATAAAAGATTAACAGCCCAGATATCTTTTTATCTTTATAAGGTCAATGGATGTGTTTACACTCATAGTTTTAAATGTGTTAACATTTATAATTTTAAAATCGTTATTTAATATAAATTTATACAGACTGGTGCCACCAGACATTATGTACGAATTCAAGCTATTTAATATTAAATTATTATACAAGGAGAGAAGTGGCTGAATAATGCCATATGATGATAATGATACAGGTCTTTTATCATATGCATCAATTATTATTTTTAATAGATCATAATCTATAAGTGGCATGTCGCCACCTATGGCAAGAAATTCGCTATAGATTTTTAAACACTCAATTACTGAATTAATTAAAATACCATTGGAATGATCAATTACAACCTCGCAGTATCTTGAATTAATTGTTTCATCCTTTGTGTATAATATTATTCTATCGAAGATTTTTGATTCATATAGTATTCTTGAAACCCTATCTATCATTTCTTCGCCGCATATCATAATATGATGCTTTGCAGGTAATCTTATACTTCTCTTTGCAAATATCACTGCAATCATAGCTTTTTTATCTCCTCATTAAGAATTTTTGAGTAATTACTATCTCTTAATATGTAAAAGTTAAAGTCAATAAAGCCAAGGCTTTGAAAATCCAGGTTATAAATATCAGAGTATATTTTATATGTTACACCGGCACTGCATCTTTGATCGTTGACGTAGCTGGCAACTATGTATGGATTCTCCATGTATAGAACTGATTTAAAATTATTTATCAATGACTTTGATTTCTCGTAGAGGCCTGAACCCTTGTATAAAACCGCTATTGTATCATCTCTTTCAGAATTTCTGCATATTCCATACTCAATGGATTTCTTTATTAAATCGTAGCCATCGTGATCAAGATCTTCATAGTTAGATATGTAAACATCAGCCTCATGATTTTTCATTGATTCTATTATATTATTATATCCGGCCTGAACAAAGGTATACTTTAATTTTAGATTAAGATATGGGTACTCCTGGCCATAAAATAGTATATCTGGAACAT
Organism: Thermoplasmata archaeon; assembly: GCA_021826785.1. Classification (GTDB taxonomy): domain Archaea; phylum Thermoplasmatota; class Thermoplasmata; order Thermoplasmatales; family Thermoplasmataceae; genus Picrophilus. The sequence goes on from JAKAYN010000077.1 coordinate 4,315, forward strand.
CATTATTAAAAAGATGAACATTAATCAATGAGTTCTTATCCATGTAATCATTATCGGATTTTATTATGGAAAATCCATTTGACCTCTTTATTCTGGTTATTGATCCGGAATCGCCTGGCACAGGATAAAATACATATTTATCATAACGCTTTACTGCCTTTACCAGCATTAAATCACTGTAGCCACGGTGAAGCTTAAATAAACTCCCTGTAATTCCGGAAACATATTCAATGTTATAATCGTAATGCAGCATATTAAAAAGTGATGGTATAACCAGTGAATAAAGAAGCATCATCGATGATACAGGGAATCCGGGCAATGAAGGGATTGATCCCCATGGTCTGCCGGGCAAGGCGCTTCAGGACCCGCGTTTGTCGCGGGGAATAGCCCAGACGGTCCAGGGCTT
>JAKAYN010000078.1 GCA_021826785.1 Thermoplasmata archaeon
GGACCTCTTTATGAGGTACACAGGCTTTGATGAGATGTTTAAGGATTTCTCATTACGTGAATATTCGGCAAAGATCATACCCGAGGCCGGTTTCCCGGATATGCTTGCATCAAAGTCAAATGTTTATCTATGCGGTGATGCTCTTGGCCTTGTTGACCCATTAACATTTGATGGCATAAGTCCGGCAATAGCATCTGGCCTGCTGGCCGGTGAAGCTGCATTTTATAATATGCCTGAATTTGAATATAGGTACTCACTGCTTAAGGATAAAGAGATCTCGAAGATTGCCAAGGAGCGTGGTCTCGAATCAAGGTTCTTCCATGAGGACGCACCATCAAAATACCTTACAATGATGTCAAAGATTTTAAATGACTGGGCATCTGGTAATTTGCTTGGCATAAGGCGTGACGTTATATCAGGTGCATCCATGAAGGACGTTCTTGACTTTATAATACGAATGAGGTGAATTTATGAAAACAGAGGAAAAATTGTACACATTAAGGTATAAGAAGGATGATAAGCCCCATCTTTCAATAAAAGATGAAAAAAGCTGCCTTGAATGTGAGAAAGAATACGGCACACCACAGCCATGCATAAACGTTTGCCCGGCAAATGTTTACACATGGATTGATAATAAAATAGTTGTTGGCTATGAAAACTGTCTTGAATGCGGTGCCTGCAGGGTTGCATGCCCATTCAATAACATAGAATGGAAGTATCCAAGGTATGGTAAGGGCATAGCCTTAAGGTACGGATAAATTTTTAGATATTTTTTGTTAATTATTATTAAAATTCATTTTTTTATTTCAATACAGGTATGCAAAAAACCTGTATAATGTCGATGCCATTATAATATAAAACGACAATCTTAAAATTTTTAGTGATATTTCATGGTATCTATAATAAACATCAAATCTGTATATATTTTTTAATGGAATTGAATAAAGGGCTTTTTTTGTTCTGTAAAGATTTAGATGATCATTTTTTATTTCTATTATATTAACAGAGTAAAGTATGCTATCATTTATGTATATATCATAGAACGTTTTAAGAAAGTAAAATGATGAACTTCCATTATCATATTTAAATGCTATAAAAGATTTAAAATTTTCCGGGTCTATATCCATAAATCATCATTATTAAGTTGCATAAAATATTTACCATGAAACAGCATAGTCAAGGTTAATTTAAAATATTAGAATTAAGATAACCCCCATAAAGTGGAAGCTCAGGATTTAAAATCCATAATAAGAAAGGTCTCGTTCGTGTTTTCTGGCATGTATGCCATAGCCTTGGCAAATTATTTTTGGTCTGATTACGGTTACTCATCAATATTTGGCATGTCACTTGTATGGGTTTTGATATTACTGGCATTTATTTCATTTATTTTTGTGTTTAAAGACTCCAGCAAAAGCTTCTTTTTAATAATTATATCAATTGTAACTGTCTTTTTCATAGGTTTATCTCGTATTTATCCTGTGTATGGAACAGATTCGCTTGCAATAGAAAGCTATGCTGCAAAATTGTTTTCAATGGGTATAGACCCGTACATAAAATCGAATATGACACCTGTTTTTAGTTATTATCATTTACCTTATACAATGATAACACCAACTGTCACAGGTGGCTATGTGAATTTTCTTTCTTATCCTGGATTTGCTGTTATATTAATGCTACCTGAACTATTAGGCTTACAGGGCAGATACATAATATCATTTTTCAATATATTTGCCTTTGTGATACTTTACTATCAATACAAAAGAACCAATAATATATCAATATACCCATATGTCGCACTTGGAATAACAATAAACCTTAACTGGTTCTTTTACAGTATAGGTGGCGTTTCAGGAATAATATGGATAGATTTCATAGCGCTTTCATTTATATTTAAAGATAGAGAATACTTATCAGGTATATTTTATGGGCTTTCTGTATCTTACAGGCAGACAGCAATTATAGTGCTGCCATTCTATCTTTATTATTTATATAAATCAGGTATAAATGTAAAAAAATTCCTTTTAAGCGCAATACTCTCTTTTGTTATAACGAATTTACCCTTTATAATTATGTCACCGTACCAGTGGCTTATCTCTATTGTTAATATAGGCATGCAGCCAATAATACCCATAGGCCTTGGTATATCGGTGTTATCATTCACATACCTTCCATTTCTAAAATCATCCTTCTTTTACATAACACCAGCGTTGCTAGCTTTGTTATTGATATATGTATACATAAAGGACTTTGACAGGCTTAAATATGCATTTTTTGTGTTTCCAGTGATAATATTTTTATTCTATTACAGGGATCTATTGAATTACATAATGTACTGGCCATTTTTAATTCTTCTTGCAATACCTGAAATTACAAATTCAAATAAGAAAATATTAAAAAAGCAGTCAAAGGAAACAACGCAGAAGATCACCGCAAGTATTATTATATTTTTGGTTGCCGTTGCAGGCCTATCGATATACGATTACAATACATATCATCCAGATGTTAAAATTGTTTCTGTTTCAAATCCTCAAAGCATTTATATCAATGGAATAACATCAATGAACGTTACAGTTCTGTACACAGGCCATAAACCCACAAAGATGTTCTTTAGAATAATAACGCATTCAGGCATAATAAACGGAAACGGTCTTTTATGGTATTCAAATAAAGAGCTTGTTACAGGAATGAATAATTTAACGATATATCCTGAAAACCGTAACTCAATACTGCCTGAGAATACATCATTTATTTTAGATGCATATTATAATAAAGTTGTATCAACTTATTATTCTAAAGGCTTCTACGTTCCGGATAAATTTGGTATAACAAACCCGGAGTTTAAGGAAATTTACATGTATAAATGCATACCTGCAGGCTGGGCAGTATCAACAAATAATAACGGTGGTACTGCCAAATATTATTATAATAATGATAATCTAACAATAACAGCAATAAACACAAAGAATAATTCATGGACCGCAGGTCAGGTGCTTACAAAAATGGACTCTGAATATATAATGGCACATAACGTTCTGTTTAATTTAACATTGAAAACAAATGGTTTTACATGCGTAAAAGATAATGGTTCAAGGATAATATCTTTTTATGGCGTTGAGCTTACCTTTGATTATGACAAATATAATATTTACGTTGGATATTCAAACAAAAATGCAGTTTATAAACTTAAAAGTACAATAATTATATTACAGAACGATATGAATCTAAATCTCACTAAACTTGTTAAAATGGCGTATAATAACAATTTTAAAATAAACAATGCTTACATTGAAATGATAACAGGTGGCACAGTTAACGGTATTTTTAAATCAACATATAGTAATTTTAATGTAACGGAATGAAAATACTTTATTTATGTTTTATATTTATCATCATGAAAAAAGAGCTCATTTTAAAAGGAACAATAAACCTTTTAATACTAACTGAACTTTACAAGGAAAAAATGCATGGTTATGCTATTGAAAAAATAATATGCAATAAAATAAACATAGAAATGCCACACGGTGCAATTTACATGCTTTTGCATAACCTGGAAAAGCGTGGTTTTATAAAGGGAAAACGAACACCAAACGGTAGGCACGTAAAAGAATATGAAATAACCGATTCAGGTATAAAGTTCCTAAAGGAACATGAAAAGCCACTTGAAAAAGTATCAATAGTTATAAATTATTTAATAGAAGAAATAAAAAATATTAATGATTAAACTGTTCAAGCTGTTTTATTAGTTCTTTTATTCTAATACTCTGTGCATCGTTAATTTCATCTTTTCTGTCAAGTAAAAACTGAACATAATTTTCCATTGCTGATAATGCTGATTCTACACTGTTGTCCATGTCGGTGAATCCCGAAATCTCATTTATCAATGATCTTCCCTTTTCAGTCGTTTTATAATACTTTTTTCCGTTTTCCTCACGCATGTCAAAATAGCCCTCTTCATATAGCCTTCTCAATGCAGGATATATGATTCCAGGTGAAGGAACCCAGTGACCGTTTGTTTTTTCACCTATTATATTTGCCATGTCTGCACCGGTTACCTCTTTTTCCAATGCAATACTAAGCATGGCATATTTTAATCCAAAACCACGTATTCTCATGGCATTATGAAAATAATACCTGCCTCTTGGTCCAAACATACATACACCCCAGATATCAATAATTGATATCTAATATAGATATCTATTTTTAGTATAAAAGCATTTCTTTAAAACACAAATTTAAACCATCAATGTCTTTATAACAGTCTTATATACATTTCTATAAAGATATTATCTAGCAATAATGCCATAAATAGATTATAAAAAATCTAAATAAAAGAATATAAACAATATAAACAATATTATTATTTCAATACTTTATTGTATAATAAAAAGATTTTAATATGTCGTTTTCATTTTAAATGTTAATGAAAGCACCAGAAGAATACAAGGGTAAACAACGAAAACCCTGGGTAATTCCAGTGGTTGTAGTTGTTGTAATAATCGTTGTCGTACTTGGTGTCTACTTTGGTGTAATCTATCATCCGCCAAAAAAGGTGAAGACAATATACTTTTATACATGGTGGGCAACAGAAGGAAAGATCGCTGTGGATAAGGAATATAATGCATTCCATAGCGCATATCCACAGTATGCTGTAAAGAGTGAGCTAAAGCCGGGTGCCGGTGGCACATCTGCAATATACGCAATTTTGGCTGACATA
>JAKAYN010000079.1 GCA_021826785.1 Thermoplasmata archaeon
ATTACTATCCTTATAATTAGAGCTATGCCATATAGGCTTGCCTTCGTAGTCTTTATTCTGTATTCAATATATTTTATCAATGAGCTTGCTATCATAAAGCCTATTACAACGACTATTATTGCACGAACGCCTTCATTTATGAGTTTTTCATATGGTTTATAATGCGGAAAGAAGGCAGTTATAAAATAATCTATTATAAATCCAATAAGTATTGTTAATGCAATGCCTATGATTATTTCAGCCACTATCTTGGCTATCTCATTTCTTCCCCTTTTAATCATCGTCACCTCCTATCTCAGAAAAGCCTGTATATGGTATTAAAACATCAGGTATCCTTATTCTTTTACCGTCTCTATCCTGGAAGTTCTCTATTATTGCAACCAGAATTCTTTCAGTTGCTATTGCCGTGCTGTTAAGTGTATGAACAAACTTATTTCCTTCCTTTGATCTGTATCTTATGTTTAAGGATCTTGCCTGGTAATCTGTATCATTTGATGCCGAAACAATTTCTCTGAATTTTCCCTGAGATGGAAACCATGCCTCTATGTCATACTTCTTTGCGGCCAGATTTCCTAGTTCTCCAGAGCATACGTTTACAACCCTGTATGGTATCTTTAGACTCTTGTATATATCCTCGGAATTCTTTACAAGCTCATCAAAGAAGTCCCAGGAATCTTCAGGCCTGCAGAATATAAACTGTTCTATCTTGTTGAATTGGTGCACCCTAAATATGCCTTTGGTATCCTTGCCATGGGCACCAGCTTCCCTTCTAAAGCATGGTGATACACCACTAACCCTTATTGGTAGCTCGTCATCCATTAGTATTTCATCCTGAAGCATTGCTGCAATTGGGTGCTCCGCCGTTGCTATTAAATAAAGGTCGTCATTCTCTATCTTATAAAGTGTATCCTTAAATGTTTCTATATCTGTGGCACCTGACATGGATTTATAGTTTATCATAAACGGCGGTTCTAGTATAGTGTAACCACGCTGTGATAAAAAGTCAACTGCATAGTTTATCAGTGCAAGCTCAAGCTTAAAAAGCCTGTTCTTAAGAAAATAGAACCTTGCACCTGCAATTTTTCCTGCCCTTTCTATATCTGCAAGGTTCATCTCTGTTATTACATCAACATGGCTCTTTGGCCTGTAGTCTATCTCATCATAATCATGAGAACCGCTGTTTTCAATAAAATATTTAATGTCATCTGAAAAGACCTTTGCCCTTCCATGGTATCTGACAAGTTTATTATTCTCATCACCGAAACACCTTGGCACATCATCGGCGAGTAAATTTGGTATTAATCTTAATAACTCAGTCCTTTTTACGTCTATCTCATTCTGTCTTCTCTCAAGTTTTTCTATTTCAATATTTAATGATTCAACTGTTTTCTTAAGGTCTTCAATATCCTCACCGGCCTTTATTTTCTTTGAAATTTCCATTGTTATACTGTTTTTATTATGTTTTTTATTGTTTAAATCCTTTAGATTATTCTTCCATTCATTATCAAGATCAAAGAATTGATCAAGAATACTGGTATCAAAACCGCGATCCTCACATGATTTATAAAACATTTCACTGTTAGACCTTAAAAGCTTTATATCAATCATTAACTGGTAAATGGATTATTATAAATATTATTTTCGTTTTAAATTAATATAAAATATCATTTTATTCGAATTTTAAAATTTATAAATAAAATTGAGACTATTGAAATATTTTGATAAAAATTAACAGATTAAAATACATTTATGCAGAAGGCCTTAGAGAATTCAAGCTCCTTTTCATTGAGCTCCGCGGGTATTATTATCGATGCAGGCGATTCCTTAATATCCATTTCAAGCATCTTTGATACATTTGAGAAGTATATCTTTTCATTACTGGATCCTATGGAAACACCGGCAAATATTAATGTGTCATCTTTTATAAGTTTATTATGTTTCTTTTTTTCCATTAAAATAAGATTGTTTATTGCATCATTTATACACATTGTTCTTCCATCTTTTAAATCAAGAAGCAATAATGTGTGCATATTATTAATATAATTCCTGTATATCTTATCGTAAACGCTCAAAGGGAAAAACTTATCAGATGTAAATGGCATTGAAACAACGTTTCCGAATCTGTATATAAAAAGCCCTGTTTTTGATGGGAAGGCCGTTATAATAGATGCATTCTCAAAGATATTTACCTTTATATTATTGTCCATGGCGCTTTTCCTTATCTGATTATGCGTTGTTGCAGAAAGGGCATCACCTGTTACAATAAGAGTAACGTTCTTTTTTATTGAGTTCTCTATTATAATATTTTCATTTTCTATAATATCCCTAGTGGCCATTACAGTATTTTTATTTATTTTTAATATATCATTGAATGTTTCAGCTGGTGATATCGATGTGTAAACATCAAAATAGACTATATCGCTGTTTTTTATAACCTCGTACATTTCCAGTGTTATGCTCTTTATGCCCCTTAGACCTATGCCAATAATGTTTAATATATTAATTCCTCCTCAATCCTTATAAGCTCATTGAGTTTTGCCAGGCGCTCGCCGCCAATTGTTCCAGTCTTTATCAATGGCGATTCAAACGCCACGGCAAGATGCGCTATAAAATCGTCTGTAGTTTCACCACTTCTATGTGAAACAACGGTTTTTAGGCCATTTTCAGTTGCCAGCTTTACGCTTTTTATTGTATCACTTAATGTTCCTATCTGGTTTACCTTTATTAAAACACCGTTTGTTGATTTCTTTTCGATACCATTTTTTATCCTCTCTGGATTCGTTGTGTATAAATCATCGCCAACAATCAATGATCTATAACCTATCTTTGATGTTATCTCTGCAAAACCATCAAAATCCTGGTCATACAATGGATCCTCTATGTAATAGAAATCATGATCCTTTGCTATGGATATTGCATAATCTATTTGCTGATCCCTTGTAAGCTTTCTATTTTTGTAAACATAGTAATTATTCTCATAGAATGAATCTGCAGCAAAGTCAACACCCTTTCAAACATTTATCTTATACTCAGACGATATCTCGGATGAGGCCCTTTTTATAATTTCTATTGCATCCTCATCTGATATGTCGCATGTCCAGGCCTTTTCATCTCCAAGGCCAATGCTCTGATTTGGAAACATATCAGAAAGTATCTCGCCTATTCTTCTATGTATTAATATATTATAATATATCGAATCCAGAACGGTTTTTCCCTGTGATGATACAAGAAACTCCTGTATTGTTGTACCGTTTTTAGAATGCTTTCCACCACCTATGACATTTCCAAGCGGCCTAGGCAGTGATGATTTAATTCCCCCAACGTATCTGTACATTGGTATTCCAAGTGCATTCGAAACCGCCTTTGCATTGGCTATTGAAATTGCCGTTGCAATGTTTCCACCAAGGTTTGCAAAATTTTCTGTTCCGTCTATTCCATGCAATAGTTTATCAAGGCCTTCCTGATTAATACTGTTAAAGCCTTTTAATGCCTTCTTTACATGCCTGTAAAAGAAATCTATTCCGTTATCTATATTATTATCTGGATAGGCGATTACCTCAGTTTTACCTGTGCTTGCGCCTGCAGGTGCTGATGCAGTTCCTGAACCGTTTTCTAGTATTATTTTAACCTCAGCACTGAAATTTCCTCTAGAGTCAAAGATCTTTCTTATGTTAATGTCCTTAATTTCAAAATTCATAATACACTATAATAATATAGCATTAAAAATTTATGCAATAGAAATTTACATTATTTTTTTATAAAATTATACAAAAACCATGATTAAATAATGACAAAATGTATGAAATAAAGTCATATTAAAAGACAAACATAGGCACGCATGTATTTTTTATTTAATATTAAATAAAACAATTGAATAAGGCTTTTTCAAATATTTTATGATTGAAGAAATTTTTGTTTAGTTTACATTTAATAATTTACAGCAAATTTTTAAAAATTATTAATAGGAAAACTTATTTAATAAGATTGAATTATGATATCGTGGAAAATCAAGTTGATGAAGTGGAAGAATGGGTATCCAAACTTGGAATAAAAACCACCAAGGAAGTAGAGGTACCTAAACTGCTGTTTAATCAGGTAATCGGCCAGGAGACAGCAGGTGAGGTAATTAAAAAAGCAGCTATGCAGAAGAGGCACGTTCTGCTAATAGGTGATCCTGGAACAGGCAAATCAATGCTTGCACAATCAATGGTTGACTTTCTTCCAAAGGAGGAATTAGAGGATATACTATGCTTTCCAAATATGGAGGACCCAAATAAACCAAAGATAAAAACATTTCCGGCAGGTAAGGGAAAGGAAATAGTTAAACAATACCAAATAAAGGCCGAGCGTGATAGAAAGGATAGATCAAGAAGCCTTCTTTTTATAATATTCTCGATAATATTGCTTGGAATAGTAATGGCTGTTGTTCTTCACAGTTATTCTATAATATTCTTTGCGATACTTGCTGCGGCATTTCTTTACGTTTTACTGGCAATGAACCCTGTGGCCAGGGTTGAAAGGAGCATGGTACCAAAGATACTGGTATCACATAATACAAATGATAAACCGCCATTTATTGATTCGACAGGTGCGCATTCAGGTGCACTTCTTGGAGATGTCAGGCATGATCCTTTCCAGTCAGGTGGCCTTGAGACACCGGCACATGAAAGGGTTGAGGCCGGAAACAT
>JAKAYN010000080.1 GCA_021826785.1 Thermoplasmata archaeon
CATAGGTTCAAAGAATTTTAACGATGTAAGGAATTTTAAGATATCATCATATGAAAAGATACTATCAAGAAGATTAAGATTAAAACCCGCATTTCCTGTGAGCAAAAATAACATTATAGGCACTGGCGAGGCCATAGGAAGCGTTTCTCCATTAACAGGCGAGGGTATAGTTCCATCTCTTGAAACCGCTGAGATACTTTTTAAAAATATATTAAAATATTCAGATATTAATGATATAAAGATTCATTATAATAATGATATAAAAAAATACATGTCAAAATTTTACAGGCTAAATAAACTTGTTAATAACATACAGAATAGTAAAGTGATAAATATTGATAATATTATAGCATTGGCTGCTGCATCAAAGAATTTAAAGGATTTTGGAATAGATTTTAGGCTTTCAAGTGTGATCGGTCACTTTATTTAACAAACATTTTAAACATGTTATTATTTACCATTTATGCAAAATCTTCTTCCAAGCAAGGTCTTCTTCACAAGGGGTATAGGCAGGGGAAAAACGGAGCTGCAATCATTTGAAAACGCATTAAGATCTGCAGGCATAGCACAGTTTAACATAGTAAGCGTTAGCTCAATACTGCCACCAAGGGCAGAGATAATCTCAAAGGATGATGGCTTAAAGCTTTTAAATCCTGGCCAGATATTATTTACTGTTCTTGCAAGGAATTCATCAAATGAATTAAACAGAATGATATCATCTGCAATAGGCTATGCGGTGCCCTCAGATCGTGATCAGTGGGGCTATTTAAGCGAACACCATGCCTACGGTGAAACTGAAAATGAAGCTGGATACTTTGCAGAGGAGCTCGCTGCTAGGATGCTTGCAAGCACCATGGGTCTTGAGGAAAAGCTAAGATGGGATGATGATAGAAAGGAATACGTCCTTGAGAACAAGATATTAACAACAAAAAACATAGCATCAACAACCGTGGTGCTTAAAAAGGATGAGTGGACAACAGTTATTGCAGCTGCTGTTTTAATAATAATGTGATGGATATGAATAATAATATAGAAAAAAAATGGCAGACTGAATGGAAGAACAATCACGTTTTTGAATCAAAAATAGATAATAATAGGCCAAAGTTCTTCGTTACCGTTCCATGGCCATACACAAATGGATCGCTTCATGTTGGCCATGGAAGGACATACACGCTTGGCGATATAATCGCAAGGTATAAAAGACTTGAGGGCTACAATGTTTTATTCCCAATGGGCTTTCATGAGAGCGGCACACCAATACTTGCATTCTCAGAGCGTCTTAGGGAGAATGATCCTGATACAATAAAACTTTACAGGAGCTATCTTGAGGAGTATGAGGAAAAAGGCAATATAGATAGATTAATAGAATCATTTAAAGAGCCTGAAAACATAGCAAATTACTTTGCAGATAAGATTATAAATGATTTCACAGCCCTGGGATATTCAATAGACTGGACAAGAAGATTTACCTCAGCCGATGCTGATTACCAGGAGATTGTTAAATGGCAGTTTAAAAAATTAAAGGATTTAAATTTAATAAAGCAGGGCAACTATCCAATACTTTACAGCATAAAGGATGAAAACGCCGTTGGCGAGGATGACATAAAGGACGGTGATGTTGATAAGGTAACAATAGAGGAATACACAGGATTAATATTAGAAAACGATGATTTTAATCTAATAGCGGCATCTGTGAGGCCTGAAACTATATTTGGAATAACAAACGCCTGGATTTCAAATTCTTTATACACGATTTTTGAATATAACAATAAACACTATGCAGTTTCAAAGGAGGCTTTCACAAAATTATCATATCAATATAACATAAAATTCGTTAAAGATATAAAGCCTGATGAAATTACAAGTAGAAAATTTAAGGTTCCATTACTAAACGAATATATAGACGTTTACATAGCAGATTTTGTCGATCCTGATAATGCAACCGGAGTTGTTTATTCTGTTCCGGGCCATGCAATATATGACTACTATTACATAAAAAAGCTTGGTTTAAAACTAAACATAAAAAAGGTAATAGCAATAGATAATATAAGTGTTGAAAAACTACTTGAAAGGTATGGCTATGAGGAGAAATCACTAAAGGAGGCAACGCAGGAACTCTACAAGGCAGAGTACTACAATGGAATTTTAATAAATTCAGGTAATTATTCTGGATTAAGTGTTAAAGACGCCAGGGATAAAATAAAGAATGATTTAATTTCATCAGGAAAGGCAATAATAGTTTATGAGACGTCAAGAAAGGCAGTAACAAGATCTGGATCGAAGGTTATCGTTGCAGTTATAAATGGCCAATGGTTCATAGACTATTCCCAGCCATGGCTAAAAAAGAAAACGCATGAGATGATAGATGAAATGGCATTCTATCCTGAATTCTACAGAAAGATCATGGCTGATGCTATAGACTGGCTTAGGGAGAGACCTTGTGCCAGAAAGCGTGGTATAGGCACAAGACTTCCATTTGACAATGAATGGGTCATAGAATCATTATCAGATTCAACAATATACATGGTTGGCTATACAAATCTAAAATACCTTAGAAATATATACAATGAATTGGGTGAAATACCTGATGAGATACTTAACTATGTATATTTAAATGGTGATTTCCCTGAGAATTACAAAAAATTTAGAGAAGACATTCAAATGGCAAGGAATGAATTTAATTACTGGTACGGCGTGGATTTAAGAATCACAGCACCTCCACATATATCAAATCATTTATCGTTCTATTTAATGAACCATGCTGCAATATTTGAAAAGGATAAATATCCAAAGGGCTTAATAATATCAGGCTTGGTCATATCAAACGGTGCAAAGATATCAAAGAGCAAGGGTAATGTAATATCATTATTAAAAATCAAGGAGAAGTATTCTGCAGATATATACAGACTCTTTGTTGCTGTTGGTGCAGATATATCATCATTATTAGACTGGAACGAAAAAGATTTATCTGCTGTTATAAAAAGATACGAAAGCTTCATTGATATAATGAACAATTTTGAATTTAAGAACGATGATGGCTTTATTTATAAATGGTTTGCATCAAGGTTCTATTCGAACTTAAACGATTACTTTAATTTAATGGCATCATATAAAATAAGAGATGCCTATATATCAATATTTTACAACGTTTTAAATGATATAAAGCATCTTGAGCTAAGGCATGGAGACGTAAACGCTGCGGTTTCAATGATACTAAAGGACTGGCTAATAGCCCTTTCCCCTGTTATACCACACACATGCGAGGAGTACTGGCATAGGTATATTGAGAATTCCTTCGTAAGTTTAAAAACACTGGATAAGAATATAGCCAACAGAATAGACAATTATACAATAGAATCAGAGAATTACATAGAAAATCTTATAAATGATATAAGAGAGATAAAAAGGGCTGCAAAAATATCTGGAAGCGGCGCATTAATAACAGTATACGGTGATGACCAGGAATACTTCATAAAGAATTATAATAATTTAACAGGAAAATTTAAAATTGCAATACCGGATTACATGAAAAACAAACAGAGAATAATGAATAAGATGATAGACGAATATGCCATAATAAATGAGAACATAGATTATATACAGGAAATGACATCATTAAAGATCGAAGTTAATAGATCAAATAAGATCGATAAGAAAAATCCATGGCCCGGCAGGCCGCTTATAAGAATAATTTAATTATATATCAAAAACAATTTTTGCAAATCCATTCCTAGGGCTTATTTCAAGGTCATAGTATGTAACCGCTTTTATTATATAATCATATTCAACATCGTTTTTTAAATAAAAACCATAAATAGAACCATTTAATTCAATATTTTTTATATCTATGTTTGATTTATAATATAATATTTTATTTATTTCAAGTTCGTAAAGTGCATCGGATAAAAATGATATTAGGAGATCTTCATAGCTATTCCTTTTTATTTTTATTTTTTTCTCAGATTCTATAACATCATTCTTTATGTTTACTATGCAATCCGCCATGGCATAAAGTGCGTTTTGAAAAAGCTCTTTGTATGATTTACCGTAAACGATTATTCTCAGATCACCTGTGTGATCTATAATATTATACTTCATGGTTATTTATTCCCGGATTTTAGAATTATTTTTCCATATATTAAAATTATTTATATCACACTTTCATATTAATTCATGGATTTAGAATTTATAAGGGACAACGTAAGGGAGTTCTCTCAAAAGGAGATAATGCCATTGTCAAAGAGAATAGATCATGATGATTATTTTCCATTGGATTTATTTAAAAAGCTTGGAACACAAGGATACCTTGGTGTGACCATACCAGAGGAATACAATGGCACAAACCTTGGATACATGGCACAGGCCATTATTGAGGAGGAGATAAGTTATTATTCAGCCTCCATAGGACTTTCATACGGTGCGCATAGCAATCTATGCCTTGATAATTTATTTAGAAATGGTTCAGAAGAAATACGTGAGAAATATGTAACAAAGCTTGCAATGGGTGATATGATAGGATCCCTCGGCATGACAGAACCATCAGCCGGAACGGATGCGCTTTCGATGAAGACAAACGCTGTTGAGGTTGATGGTAAATATAAAATCAATGGATCAAAGACCTTTATAACAAATGCACCTTATGCGGATGCATTTTTAACATATGCAAGAACTG
>JAKAYN010000081.1 GCA_021826785.1 Thermoplasmata archaeon
TTGCAGGTGTTGATGAGCCAAGTATGTATTTCTGCGATCTAAGAAAATTTTCACGGTAGCTATCTATATGAAATGTTATATAATCACTATCAGATATGCTTTTTATAATATCAAAGGATTCTGGTATTATAGAAAAGAATTCTGGGCTTACCCATGGTATGTGCCATGTGAATATAATCTTGTTTTTTACACCGTTATCCCTTAAAAGCCCTGGAATCATTGCAAGCTGGTAATCATGTATCCATATAATTGTGTCATTATCAATATTCTCGAGAATTTCCCTGGCAAATTTCCTATTGACCTCAAGATAGTATTTAAATGCGTCGCTGTAGAAGGTTGTCCTGTCACGAAAATAATGAAACACTGGCCAGAGGGTGCTATTTGAGTATTCATCATAAAATTTCTTTTTTTCCCTTTGGTTTAATATTACCCTCTTTATTGTATAATTTGAGAAATTTTCGCTCCTGTAATTGCTATCAAGCATTCCATTGCCCCAGCAAACCCATACACCGCCATTTTTTGATAAAAGCATCTTTAAGGCTGTTGCAACACCACCAACATTGTTTTCTATTACCTCATTTTTACCCTTCTTTTCATGTGAAAATGGGCCCCTGCTGGTTACAACAAGATACTTCATAAATTGATATAACACAATATATTATAAATTTATGAAGGCATACAATTAATATAACATTTAAAGATAGAGTGATATGCTCAGGATAATAATGCTTGTACTCCTGCTTATACACGTTTTTTCAGCGATAATATTTGTTGGTGGCTCAATATTTATATGGGCCATCCTATGGCCTGAGAGCTATAAATTAAATGATGAAAAGATTAGAACAAGACTTTTGGGTTTTGTTGGAAAGCGCTTTGCACTTTATACAAATGTATCGTTTGGACTTTTGATAATAACTGGACTTTTAATGACGTATAGATACCTTTTTAACATAAGTCTATACTTCCAAAGTACATTTGGAAGATTATTGTTCACCGCAGAGATACTTGTTATAATTCTATTAATAATAATGTATGGAAATAACATTTACCATGGAAAGCTCATTGTGAGATTAAACGAGGAGGGTAAGATAGAAGAGATAAAAAAAATAAGAAAGAGAACTCATTTTTATTCGCTTGTCACAATGGCAATAATGATAATAATCGTTGGCATAATGGTAGCAATGCATGTTTATTAATTTATGTTTTCTTTTTTAATATTAGCCCTATCATTAATACAAAGAAACCGGCAACCGATATTGGTATTCCTGCTGTAACTACATCAGCATACCTGTTAAGATTGTTTATCTCAGATGGTGTTGCTATTGTATAAGCGATGATTCCAGGTGATTTATCTGAAAATTCAACGTAAACGTATTTGCCATTGTTGGTTAGATTGCAGTAATAAATACCATCTGCTGTTGATTTTGTTGGCTTTATAGAATAATTGGCTATGTTTGATGCATTTACATATTCTAACTTTGAATTGCATATTAATCCGGAATCGTTGTTTCCACCTGATACAATTACAATATCACCACTATGATAAACGAATGAATTTGTTGTGTATTCATTATTGCTTATCTCAAATATTTTATCGTATGTTGGTGCCTTTTGAATGCCTTCATAACCTGAGACCATTAATATTACACCTATTATTAATATAACAAGACCTATTAAGGCAAGTCTTTTTCGCATGTTAAAAATATCGAAAAAGGTTATTTAAAATTATAGTTCTATCTCACCGTTTTGAATTTCTTCTATTAATCTATTATATATTTTTTCTATGTCATTTTCATTATAATCACAATCATATGATTCCATGTATATTTCAAAACCATCAGTTGTGTTTCCCTGGAATATCTTTGCATAACCGCAGTTTTTGCCCGAGAAATTTAATCTATAAAAAACAACAAGCGTGACGTTTTTATCTTCTATGTACTTTACCTTTTTTATAGAGTCCATGTAAAATAATATGTTTTTATTATAAATATTTGCTTAGGCCCGAATTCCATATATTGGATATATCATCTATGCTTGAACTGAATATATTCCTATTCCCATCGTTTACATTGATGTTTTTGCATGTGTATCCAAGCTTTATTCCCTTTTTATTGAATATGTCCTCGAATTCTGCCGGAACCTCTATTACTATTGCTGTACCATGCTCAGAGAATAGTTTATTTTCAAGGCCCATTTTTATTTCATTTAAATTAACATTAAAACCTATGTTATTGCCAATGGACATCTCTATCAGCGTTGATATTAAACCGCCGTCTGATACATCATGTGCTGATAGTATCCTTTCCCTGTTGTTCTTTATTATTTCATAAACATCAAAAAGCTCGTTTAGATTTGACTTTTTATACTTATAACATTTTATATTCTTTATATCAGAGTAAACAGTGCCCGCAAGGCTTCCGTTTATGCTTCCTATTAGATATATCAGTGAGTTTTCATTTTTAAATTCTGTTGTTATCGCATTCCTGATATCATCGATAATTCCAGTCATCATTATGTTAGGTGTTGGCATTATATCATTTACATTTTTGTTGTAAAAGCTCACATTACCTGAAACAAGCTGCATATTAAACCTTTCAGTAAAATCCCTTATCGCCTTCAATGTTTCAACGAATGAATACATGGTCTCCTCATTTTCAGGGTTTCCAAAATTTAAGGAATCGACTATCGCATCCGGTTCCGAACCGGTCACAATGATGTTTTTATATGCTTCTATTAGAGATTCCATGGTGCCGCAATACGGGTCTATTGAGCATAGCAACGGTTTTGAACCGGATGTTACAGCTATGCCAGCAAAGCTATCCTCCAGGGGTTTTATAATTGATGCGTCTGAATGCGTTTCCATGTTTGGCAGTCCGGTTAACGGCCTTACTATCGTTGCACCCCTAACGGTGTGATCATACTGCCTTACCAGTGGTGCCCTTGAACATACATTTAATGATGATATAACAGATATTATCGATTTTGCTATATCATTATCATTGAATGGTTCGCTATCGCAGTTTTTCTTTGGTTTTTTATATGGCCTCTGGTATACCGGGGTTGTCGTCAAAAATTCCAGAGTTATATCGAATATTTTCTCATTTTTATAGTATATTTCAAGGTTCTTTTTATGCTCAGCCCTGCCTATAACGGAAAACTCAATATTCCATTTATCAAAGACCTCTTTTATTTTAGTTAGGTTTTTTTCATCGCATGATATTAACATCCTTTCCTGGGACTCGCTTATCCATATCTCCCATGGAAGCATGTTTTCATCCTTTAAAAGTACATAATCTAAATTTATTGTGCCACCAAGGTTAGCGGCTGAAAGCATCTCCGTAACGGCACTTGAAAGGCCGCCACCACCAAGATCTTTCATTCCTGTTATTAAATTCATGTCATTTAGTTCAAGTGTTGCATGTATTAATGGCTCCTCAACTATTGGGTTTCCAAGCTGTACTGCATTTCTATTCTCATTGTTATTTAAATCAAGTATTTTGGATGCAAAGTTTACACCGTGAATACCGTCACGGCCTGTACGGCCACCATAGAGTATTAGTATATCACCTGCCTTTTGAACCCTGCTTCTGACAATCTTATCTTTCTTTGCTATACCTATGCAACCTGCATTTACCAGTGGTGATGTGTTGTAATTCCTATGAAAATACAATGAGCCTGAGACATTTGGTATACCTAGCCTGTTGCCGTAATCCCTTATGCCTGCTATAACGCCATTTATTATAAACCGCTCTGATAAAAAGCCCGATTTGTTCTCAGGGTCACCAAGATAAAGTGAGTCTATTAGTGCTATAGGCTGTGCCCCCATGCATAGAATGTCTCGTATAATGCCACCAACCCCAGTGGCTGCACCACCGTATGGTTCAACAGCACTTGGATGGTTGTGGCTCTCCATTTTTATCACATAAACATGTTCATCATCAAATTTAACAACGCCTGCATCATCCTCCATGGCAAGAATGGTTCTTTCATTTCTTAAATTCGATAGATATTTTTTTAAATAGAATTTTGAGCTTTTATAACATGAATGCTCGCTCCAAGTCTGTGCTATGGCCTGTAATTCTATATCTGTTGGATTTCTATTTAATTTAATAAAATAATTCCTTATTAAAAGCATTTCGTCGTGACTTAATGACAGTGAATTTCCTATTGAATCAAGATCGTTATCAGAACAGTTTATTATATCCATATCAATCACGGGTTATCTTATAGCTCTGTATAACAGGATTTGTTAAAATCTTGCTGGCAATTTCGTCCAAAATATTATATGAATCATCATTTACTGTGAATTCATATATCTTTTTTATCGATACCTTTTCAATACCAGTGTAACCAAGCATTGAAAGGTTCTTTTCTATACTTATTGCCTCCGGATCCTCAACGTTTGGAAGGTATGTGACCTCTATCCTTGCCTTCATATGGATAAATAAATATGTATAAATTAAATCTATCGTTTTATCTTTCCATGGGCAGAATATATAAAATTTACATCAAGCATTTTTATCTTTTTTAATGATAAGTCTGCCTCCTGCTCATTTTTTACAAACATTTTATCAACCTTTAAATTTCTAAAGCCATATGTGGCAGAATCGCCAACAAAGAGAGCCTTTTCTGGCTTATAAAGTATTGAAAAGATCG
>JAKAYN010000082.1 GCA_021826785.1 Thermoplasmata archaeon
AAGGATGAACACTATCAGGCAAACAAACCCGCAATGAAAAATGTGCTTATACTTGTAGGGAAAAAATTATGCGCAACAACGCTCTTTGAAGAGATAAAATACAGCCTTGAGAATGATAATATAAATGTGCATGTAACAACAGCCGTCAGGATTGAGCCTGAGGATGAAGAATTAATAAAAGCCTATGAAGATATAAAAGAACTTAAAATAGATGGCTTTATAGCACTTGGTGGCGGATCTACAATAGATACCACAAAGATACTTAATCTGCTTTATACATATCCGGCTGATATAATGGAATATGTAAACAAACCAATAGGCAAGGGCATATCACCACCAGGGCCTATTAAGCCAATGATAGCAATTCCAACGACTGCTGGAACTGGCAGCGAGAATACAAACGTAACAATATTCGATATTGCGAAACTAAAGGTTAAGACCGGAATAAGTAACCAGTTTATGAGACCAACTGTTGCAATTGTTGATCCTTTAACCACGGTTACACTTCCACCAATGGTAACAGCATCATCAGGGCTCGATGTTTTAAATCATGCAATAGAATCTTTCACGGCGCATCCTTACACGGCAAGGGCCAAACCAAAGTCTCCTGATGAGAGGCCTGTCTATTCAGGTGCAACACCGATAGGCGATATATTTGCCAAGGAGGCCATTCACTGGGCGAATAAATATCTAAGAAGGGCTGTTGCAGATCCGCTCGATCTTGAGGCAAGATACTACATGTCGCTGGGCGCAAGCATAGCTGGAATAGGATTTGGACATGCTGGTGTGCACGTTCCACATGCCATGGGATATCCAATAGCAGGTAAGGTAAGAGGCTGGTATCCGGAGGATTATGAGTTTGGTTATCCAATAAGCCCACATGGCATAAGTACGGCAATTCCAGGCTCATATACATTTAGATATCTAACACCATTTGCTGCTGAGAAATTTGGTGATGTTGCAGAAACGTTAAAAATTGGACATAGGAACATGGACGTTAAGGAGCTATCAGAAGCAATATTCGAATATTACATGCATCTTCTAGAACAGTTACATGTACCTACAACGCTCAGTGATCTTGGATTCTCAAAGAAGGATGTAAATGATCTTGTTGATGGAACTATGGCACAGCAGAGGCTTATCGGCCTGTCACCAAAGGAGATAAAAAAGAAAGATCTTGATATTTTATTTAATGAAATGTTATAATAAAAGTTAAATTTCTTATTTTTACAAAAACTTAGTTATAAAGAGATTATTTTTGTATATGATTGTTTTATTTTAAACACAAATAAAAAATTTATCTTACCATCATTTAAAGAGATTTTTTAATGGCTTGTTTAAATACTTATATACTTTAGCCATAAATGTTTGAGTTACAAAACCTTTATATTAATTAAATATATTATCACTCCATGGTTCAGGAGAAATGGGTGGCACTCTCAAATACGACAATAGGCGTATTAATGGCCACTATTAACGCAAGCATATTAATAATATCACTACCACCTATATTCAGAGGCATAGATTTAAATCCATTCCAGCATGGTGCCTTTGCATATTTATTATGGATACTAATGGGATATATGATCGTTACATCGGTGATACTTGTTACAATTGGAAGATTAAGTGATATGCTTGGACGTGTAAGATTCTTTAACTTTGGATTTGCCATATTCACATTAGGCTCAATACTTCTTTATTTAACTCCGGGAAAGGGTGATACTGGCGCGCTTGAATTAATATTGTTCAGGGTTGTCCAGGCAGTCGGTGGTTCATTTCTGATGGCAAACAGTTATGCAATTATAACAGATAATTTCCCTGCAAAGGAAAGGGGCTTTGCACTTGGAATAAATGCGATAGCCGGAACTGCAGGCATGAGCCTTGGAATATTAATAGGCGGTGTTCTTTCAGCCATAAACTGGAGATATGTTTTTCTTGTTAGCGTGCCTGTTGGCATACTTGGAACTGTCTGGTCATTCTTGAAATTAAAGGAGACCTCACCAAGAATAAAGCAGAAGATAGATATACCAGGAAACATAACATTCGCAGCTGGACTTATTATATTATTAATAGGAATAACTTATGGTATTGTTCCTTACAAATCATATTCAAATGGCTGGTCTAATCCATATGTAATAGCTGCACTTGTAATAGGAGCTGCGCTTTTAATAGCATTTCCATTCATTGAGAGAAAGGTTCAAAATCCAATGTTCAGACTTGAGCTCTTTAAAATAAGGGCATTTACGGCAGGAAGCCTCTCAGGAATGATTTCAGGCATGGGCATGATGGGTCTAATGTTCATGATAATATTATTATTCCAGGCCATTTGGCTGCCAATACATGGTTACTCATACGCAAGTGCCCCATTCTGGGCTGGAATATTCATGCTCCCAATGACACTTGCCATGGGCATCTTTGGGCCCATAAGCGGCAAATTATCAGACAAATACGGATCCAGAGGTATAGCAACAATGGGTTTAACTATCTCGGCAGTAGCATTAATATTAATGGTTCTGCTACCATACGACTTTAATTACATATACATGGCACTGCTGCTTTTTATGTTCGGTTCAGGAATGGGTATGTTCACCGCACCGAATACATCTGCAGTTATGTCGTCTGTACCAGCGGAGACAAGGGGATCGGCATCAGGTATGCTAAACACAATGAGGAACGTCGGAAACACCGCAAGTATGGGTATATTCTTTACAATATTAATACTTGGACTTACATCAATACTACCACACACAATAACAACAGCACTTAATACAGCAGGTGCATCAAAACTTGCCCCTTACATGGCATCACTACCACCAACGGACGCAATATTTGGGGCATTCCTTGGAATAAATCCTGTAAAAGTCATATTATCGGTGTTACCAACCTCTGTTGTTTCCTCAATACCATCAAGTGCAATAGCAACAATAACTGCCAGATCATGGTTTCCAGGAATATTTGCACCAGCATTTATGAAATCACTTCATGATGTCTTCATAATAGCATTTATAATAACCATAGTTGCAGTTCTGCTATCACTGTTTAGATCGCCATTGAATCTTAGAACCGGCAGCAAACAGGCAAAGAATGTAAACTTAATAAAGTATGATAAACTGAAGAAATAAATATGGACACAGACACAATATGGCAAAAGCTTGAGGAGATAATAAATAATATTAAAAATTCGTTAAATATTATTTTATCACGTTATAATATAAATATCACTGATTACAAGGTTTTAATAGCAATAAGATCTGGTCAGAATTCAATGTCAAAGATCGCAGAGAATCTAAACCTTGCGCCTGGCTGGGTTACAGATATAGCTGATAGACTTGAAAAAGTCGGATACATAGAAAGAAAGAGATATGAACATGATAGAAGGATTATAAATGTCGAGTTAACTGAAAACGGTAGAATAGCAGTGCATGAAATAAGAAAGGATTTAAAGTATCTTTTAGATTACACATTTTCAGATATGACCAGTGAAGAGCTTAATTCCTTTTATCAGATGCTAAATAAGATAAAATTAAAATAATACATTAATATCCATTGAATCTATGTTATTTATATGTATATCTTTTAATACATTTCCGGTTAATATGCAGAATACATCATCGCTTTTATCTATTATCCCAGATTCATAAAGCTTTTTTATGCCAGCAAGTGACGCCGCAGATGCCGTTTCACAGCCTATACCGGCCCTATCTATAACACTTTTTGCCTTTAATATCTCATCATCAGAAACCTTTTCAACTATGCCATTTGTGAATTTTATATAATTTAATGCTTTTTTCCAGTTTACTGGATTTCCTATTCTTATTGCCGATGCAACTGTTTCCGGATTTACAGGCTTAAGTTCATCCTCTTTTTTATTCACCAAATTATAGAATGGACTTGCACCCTCAGCCTGAACAGAGATTATTCTTGGTATCTTTTTTATTAATCCAAGATCATGAAATTCTTTTATTGCCTTTCCTATGGCAGTTGTGTTTCCAAGATTGCCTGCAGGCAATGCTATGAAATCTGGTTCATTTTCTTCAAGTATCTCAAATGCTATGGTTTTTTGACCCTCAACGCGCCAGGGATTTATTGAATTCAAAACATAAAAATCTTTCTTTTTTGATATAATGTTCATTAATTTTCCCATTGCATCATCAAAGTTACCATGAATTTTTATTATCTTTGAGCCGTAAACATATGCCTGTGCCAGCTTGTTTATAGCTATTTTACCATCAGGTATTAAAACAAAGTTTTCAAGACCTGCAAGAGCCGAGTAGCTGGCCGCAGATGCGGATGTATTACCGGTAGATGCACATAGTGTCTTTTTATATCCAAGCCTGATTGCCTCAGATATTGCAACTGTCATTCCACGATCCTTAAATGAGCCTGTTGGATTTTCACCTTCGTGCTTTAAACCTATGTTTTTTACACCTGAAAATTCGGAAATTTTTTCATGCTTATATATATATGTATTGCCTTCTCCCCTTGATACTATCATTTTTTTATCTATGTCTGGATGTATAATGCTTTTGTACCTCCATACGCCCTTGAATTTTTCAGGGATAAAATCCTCATTTTCGTGTATTACCTCAAGAGATCGGA
>JAKAYN010000083.1 GCA_021826785.1 Thermoplasmata archaeon
AATATTATCAATAAAACGCATAATCTTAAGACCATATGGTAGCCAGACGTTCATGCCCTTTATTGCATATCTCTTATCGCTGAGCTTTGCCAAATCGATAATTTCATTATACCATTCACTGAAGTTGCTCTTTTTGTTCTCCATGTGATGTATATACCTTTGTTGTATATTATTTTTTAATTGTTATTATTTGGCGTATAATATCAATACTAATATTATAAATATAAAAAACATCATAAATATTGTATATGAAATAAACTTTAATATTAACTAATGATAAAGATGCATGATCAGGGCAGAATGGAATTCACTTAAAAGGGTGATGCTCCACAGGCCTGGCATGGAGATAAATTATGCCATGTTTGCACCAAGAGCATTCCTTTTTGAAAGACCTTTTAATTATATGACGGCAATAAGTGAGCATGAGAATCTTCAGGATAAATTAAAGGAAAACAATGTTGATGTCTTAATATTAAAGGATGAGATTATAAAAAAGGCAGTTAATTCCGAGAATTTTATGGACAAGCTGCGAGAGAAGGTTCTATCCATTGTTAAATACTATGGTACCACGGATTCTATAGAGAATGCAAAAAATGATCTTAAAAAAAATATAAAATATATAGATGCCGAAACCCTATTTAATGCACTTGTAACAGAGCTATCAATAGATCTAAAAAGCTATATAAACGGTATTGATTACCCGACGGTTTATTCAAATCTGCCACTGGCAAACCTTTATTTCATGCGGGATCAGCAGGCAATTTCCTCTGGTATAATTATAGGAAACATGAGAATGAATCAGAGAAGGAAGGAAACAGACATTACAGAGTTCTTTTTTAGAGAGGTTTTAAACGAAAGTAAGATTAAAAGAATAAAAAATGGATACTTTGAAGGCGGTGACTTTATGCCGGCCGGTTCATTTGCAATAATAGGAACAGGTAGCAGGACAGACATTACCGGGGCCATTGAGGCAATGAACTCTGGCCTGCTTGATTTTGATGAGATTTTAATAGTTGAAAACCCAAATTATGACTTTATGAGTTATAATCCACAGTTTAACATGCATTTGGATACATATTTTAACATAGCCGGTGATGGCATTGCAATAACATCAGAGTCATTGATAAAAAACGCAAGGGCATTTGTATATTATAGAAATAACAATAAATATGAAATGTCGCATGAAACAAATCTTTTTGATTTTGTAAAAAATAAGGATTTTAACATAATAGATATGAACCTGGCAGAGCAACTTTCATACTCATCTAATTTTCTTACAGTGTCTAACAAAAAGATCATAGCAGTTGATTCAAGGAAGATAATAAAGAAATTAATAGATGAAAATGTCTTTCCTGAAAATGTTGAGGCAATGATAAAAAAACAGATATTTGATGAGTTTATGCCCGATAAAAAATCAATGATTGACCATGGCATTGATGTAATAAAGATAGATTTAAGTGAGATAACTGGTGGCTATGGTGGTGCACACTGCATGACCTCAGCAATAGCTAGGAATTAATCTTAATATATATTTTATATCGTATACAGTCCATTAATCTATCATGGTAATCGCTGTGGTGCCTGGCGATATAATCAAGAACGAGCTCATTTTTAAGAATTTTATCTATATCATCATTTAATAAAGGCATTATTTCATTTACAGATGGATTATTTTTAGATTTCCTGCCTTTAATAAGATCAATTATAAATGGCTCGGTATCGCCTATCCATTTTTTGATGATCTTTTCTATTGTATCTCTTTTTACACCAAGACTCTTTGATATAAATTTAACAGGTTTATTAGAACATCTAAGCGCTGCTATTGCGGACTCATCAACCATAATAAAAAATTAAATTATTTTATATAAATTTATAGAAATTCTTCCAAATCCTCATCCTTTAGCCTGTGCACTGGCTGGTCTATAAGCGGGCCGTTCTTAAGAACCTCATCGACATCATCGTATATTGGCCTATCAACGTCATAGAATACACCAATTGGTATCTTATCACCCCATTCCATGCCAAGCCTGTATGCATTGTTAAAATCTGTTACATCATTGTCCGTAACCCTGTAAACCCTTGGCCTGAAGAAATCATAGCCGTTTGCCTTGTTCCATATAACGCATGGACTGAAAACATCTATGAATGAAAAGCCACGGTGCTTTATTGCCTTAACTGTGATTTCCTTCAAGAATTTTACATCACCTGAAAATCCACGGGCAACGAAAGTTGCACCTGCAGTTAAGGCATATGTTATTGGATTAAATGGTGTCTCTATGTTACCGTCAGGCGTTGTCTTTGTTCTAAGGCCAATAGGTGCTGTTGGCGATGCCTGTCCTGTTGTCAGGCCAAAAACTTGGTTATCTGAAACCATGTATGTAATATCAACGTTCCTCTTTGCTGTATGGTAAAGATGTTGCGTACCCTCAAAGTATCCATCACCATCGCCACCATAGGCTATAACCGTTAGCTTCGAGTTTGCCCACTTTACACCAGATGCCACTGGAAGCAATCTTCCATGCAGGCTATGATATCCGTAAACATTTAAAAACTCTGGCATGTTGCTTGAGCAGCCTATACCGGAGATAACCGCAACGTTCTCCGGCTTTATATTAAGCTCTGCAAGGGCCTGTGTTATTGCCGTGAGCTGTGCATAGTTTCCACAGCCAGGGCACCAGTCAGGCCTTACCTTTCCACGGAATTCCTCTGCCATCATGATTATCACTCCATTATATTTTTCTCCTCAAGTATAAAATTCGATATTTCCTTAACAATCTCACCCGGATAGAAAGCCTCTCCATTGTATTTATTTATACCTATGCTGTCTATTAAAAGCTCTGCCCTTAGTAATCTTCTGAACTGCCCAGAATAATTGTTTTCAACTGTAAACACAAGCTTTTTGTTTTTAACGAGATCCTTTATATCCTCATTTAAAGGATATATATGCGTAGGCTCTATTGCACCTATCTTTATACCTTTTGATCTTAATATGTCTATGGCTTCCTCAACCGCACCCTGTGTGCTTCCCCATAGTATAACTGCATATTCTGCATCATCAAGTTTATATGTCTCGGTCTTTGGTATATTCTTCTTGTAATCCTCAAGCTTTCTCATCCTTTTTTCCACCATTTTTGATCTTATTACTGGATCTGTGATAGCATCAGATACAACGTTGCCGTATTCATCGTGCTCATCAGAATCCTCATTGTGCATTAGCTTTGGTGTTCCTGGAAGTGCTCTTGGTGATATTCCATTTTCAGTGAATTCGTATCTTTTATAATTCTCAGACTCTTTAACTATATAACCGCGGTCTATTGGATAATCAAGGTTTAATTTATCAATTGTATCATAATGCTCTGATAAATATAGATCTGATATTACGAAAACCGGGCACTGGTATTTATCAGCAAGATTAAATGCCTCCTGAACTGAGTAAAATGCCTCTTCTATGTTTCTTGGTGCAAGAACTATTCTTGGAAAATCACCCTGCGATGCACCAAGCACCTGGTTTAGATCACCTTGCTCGGTCTTTGTTGGCAGACCCGTTGATGGGCCAGGCCTCTGTGCCTCGTATATAACTGCAGGTACCTCTGTCATGCCAGCAAGGCCTACAGCCTCTGTCATTAATGCAAAGCCACCACCTGCTGAACCTGTCATTGCCCTTATGCCTGCATAGTTTGCACCTATGATTGTATTTATTGCAGAGATCTCATCCTCGGGCATCTTAACAAAGACACCAAACTTCTTTGCATGCTGTGCCATGAAGTGTAATGCAGATGATGCGGGTGTCATTGGATATGCAACGTACATCTTAACACCGGCGTTTACAGCGCCAAGGGCTATCGCTGCACCGCCTGCTATTACATACTTTGGTTTCTTTGATATTTTATATGTTTTTTTCATTGATTTATAATTATTTATGAAGTAATCGTAACCTTCCTTTGCAGCCTTAACGTTTAGCTCTGCAATTTCACCTTTTTTACCGAATTGATCTCTTATAACACCTGCAAATGTTTCAAAATCGCCGTTTATCGCTGCTATGGCAGCCCCGAGACCTACGGTGTTCTTCAAAAGTGAGTTGTCACTGTATTTTCTTGCTATATCAACCATTGGCACCGGGCAGTATGAAACATTATTGTATTCCTTATAGCCCTTTATTCCGGCATCAAATATTGCTATGCCCTCAAGAGGAGATGCACCACCCTCATTTATGCTCGGATTAGTATGCCTTTCCAGTGCATCCTTGTTAAGTGCTATTAAAAGATCTAGGCCATCGCCCTGGCTTTTTACCTTATGGTCTGATGCCCTTACCTGGTACCAGCTTTCGCCACCTCTTATAAGATCCTGATAGTAATTATATGATGTAACGTACAGGCCACATCTTGAAAATGTTCTTATTATTATCTCACCTGCGGACTGAACTCCATCACCAGCCGCACCGCCTATTCTTATTATTACCTCGTCGTCCTTCATTTCATATCATAGTGTAATATACTGGAATGTATTTATATATTTACAATTTTTTTACATAGAAAAGTATATAATAATAGAAACTAAATTTATTCTATTTTTTATATAAATATTGTTTTTAAGATCGGA
>JAKAYN010000084.1:0-2662 GCA_021826785.1 Thermoplasmata archaeon
TATATTTTTTTCTATAATCGATTTGCGGAGATTGAGTAGGTTGTTCTTTCGGTATCATTGGTTTTGGTATTGGTTGTGCATTTGCTGGGATATTTTGTATAGAGTTATTTTTAATAGCATCAATACTTGGTATAATATCGGCGTTTCCAGTAAGCCTTGTCAATGAAAAGCATTCTTATGGAAAAACATCAAAATCTAGGATACCAAGAAGGCTTGCATTAATATCATTCATAAGCTTTTTCATATATCTTTACATGATAACATTTTATTTTTATCTGCCATTTCTTGCCACGAGGTATTATCGGGTAAGCAATTTTTATGAATTTCTTATACCTGTTGTTGTCATAGCTGGCCTCATAGGCGTCGGTCTTGCAGAACCAGCCGATAGGGATAAAACGGTGCGTTTTTCATTAATATCATTGATAATACTACTCATTAGTGCGCCAGTTTACTTCTATCTCGATTACTTTATAAATAACAATATTGTTTTTATACTTGGCGTGCTGGCTTTTT
The DNA here is from genome assembly GCA_021826785.1 of Thermoplasmata archaeon. Lineage (GTDB taxonomy): Archaea > Thermoplasmatota > Thermoplasmata > Thermoplasmatales > Thermoplasmataceae > Picrophilus. Next base: position 514 of record JAKAYN010000084.1, read on the forward strand.
ACACCGGATACATAATAAGTGAGATTGTTTTTCCAACATTGATAACAAGACTTGCATCAAAGGATTCATATGGTGGCAATCTTGGCTTTTATACCTCAATGCAGCATGCAGGTGTTTTTTTGGGTGGAATCATACCAGGATTTTTATCAATAAGCATAGATTTAAAAAGTATTCAGGAGATATCCTTAATAATATCAATGTTTATAATAATATCAATAGTTATACTTTATATAACAACAGGTTTCAATGAAATATACAAAAAAAATTTATAGATTCAATTTGAGTATCCACGATCTTTGGTTCTTGATCTCTGTGGTGTTCCCCAGATTACCACAAGAACAGATGTTATGCCAAGCCCTATTATAAATATTGCAGCCCCAAGCATCTCTATGATTATCTTTGGATAAAGCTGGTTGTAAATGCCTAGAAACAAAAGTACAGCCCCTGCAAATAGGAAACTCATTCCAATCATTAACTCCATGAGCCTGTCCATATCAATCATTATAATATATATCAATTCTATATAAATATTTTTGATTAAATTATAAAATTTTATGATACAAAAAAACAAAATTTAAATATTTTTAAATGATATAATTTTATGGCTTCAAAAAATGTTAATAAAATGTTCAGTATCGGTTTTCTACCAATAATTTTCAGCACCAGCAGTATCATTGGTAGCTTTTATCAGGCTAGCTATGCTGTTGATATAGTGATGCTGCTCGTCGGCATCGGATTTGTAGCAGCCCTTGTTATTCTAAAAAAGAGGAACAAAATAGCATAAATAATAAATTAAGGCATTTTAAAAAAGATCTTTTAATATAAATTTAAATGACTTTTGAAAGATAATTTTGTATACTACCGCTTGCAACCATTGCAGCATCGAAATCATTGCTTTTTGTCAAGTTAAAAACGTACTCTGGTGAATATGTACTATGAGATGTGTCATTAATAAAATCATCAGGATCAATGAGATATCCGTTGTATATATATGAGCCATATTTACCAGTTATAATTATTACTGTATTTATATGTGGTATGTTACTAAAATTTGCACTGGTGTAATGGGTTCCGGATATTAGAACCTCTGTTGTATAAGTTTTTACAGCATTGTATATAGATGAAGGAACAATTGATTTTAATTTTTGCAGTCCTATCTTTATATAATTACTATTATTTGATATATCCTTATAAATATAAACAGGATAAAAATTAACTTTTATTTTATCGTATTTAAAAGTGTAATTGGCATTAAATATTATTCCTGGAGTATCAGGCCACTGTAAAAGTGATGTGGACTTAAAGAAACTTATATTGCTCACTGCAGCATGATCATTTAGTAATGTATACAATGCCCAGGAGTTTGCTGCGCCTATCGGGCTTTTACACCATGTTATAAAATATATTGCATTTGAACCATTTTTTAAAAGATCATGATCAGATAACTTGCAGTAATTGTTTATTTCAATACATTCTGGGTGCGATGCATGATATAAATCATAATCAACAGCAAAAAATGTAATAATAACAAGAACAGCAATAAACAGAGCAAGCAGCTTATAGTTAATGTTTGCCATTTTATGAGAAAATATAAAATTGATATTTAATTATTATTATTTATTCTATAAAGATTCTTGTCTATAATTATTTTAATTAAATAAATTTATAAAATTACATAATCATAATATAAACAAAGCATGAGAATAAAATATTCAATTTATACCACTACTTCCTAAACCTGAAAAAGTACAGTATGACCGCAGCAACCACTACAATAATGGCAATTGCCACACCGATCTCGATATAGTTTAAATTCGAAGGAGTGCTGGAGAATGTTTTTGAAAATGCTATGTATATGGTAACATTTTGCCCATTTACGCTCACTGTTCCTGAAGATTTGGGTATGTGATATCCAGTCACATTTTCTATGGAGTAGCTGTAGGAACCATTATTTTCTTGGAAAATTATGGTTTCATTCATGGAGTATTGTTCTGTACCATTCACCGCCGAAGCCGAGAATTTTTGGTCTATCCTGAAAATTCCAGTATTGTTTGAAACATAAATGTCGTGGTTTTCTGGAACATATAGCAGATCATTTATGCTTTGGAACGGTATATTCCTGTACCACTTAGAGCCCTTTAATACAGTC
>JAKAYN010000084.1:2672-4580 GCA_021826785.1 Thermoplasmata archaeon
AATAAATTAAATTATATGTTCCCTAATTGGTTTCTTGATAATGAAACTATAGAGAAACACTATTTATATTTAGGTAAAAGAATAAAGAGTGAAATCTTTAAAACATCAAATGGTAAATTAATACATGCAGATTTAAATGCATCATATAATATAATAAAAATGCAATCACAGAAACATTTGACGGGATAGAGGATATGTGTTATGCCCAAGAAGTTTAAGCACAACAGAATTTACTGGAATGATAACTTCTAAAGGTGTTTTTTAACATGGTTAACAAAACCATAACCTGAAGTGATTTTTGTCATTTTCATTTGATTATATTTAAAACCGTGATGTTATCGAATTTGAAATGTACAATGAGTTATCCTTAGGTCGATGTGATCAATTCTTGATCTTCTCCTATTGGTGTTGGGTTATATAGGCCTGTTATTCTACGATCTAGGGATTTAACTAAAGACTTGATTATATTCATGTACCAGAGCGAGAAAGAAATTAACGATCTATAATCATAAAAATAAAAAATTAAATTAGGCATTAATTTGATTTATAAATGTTTTATAAAAATTTTATAGTTGTTAAATATAAAATCATAAATTTTTAAAATTTTATATAACAAAATTAATTATTTATAAAGGATTTGTGGCTAAAAATGGAATATACATTAATCAATACGAAAATCATTATTTAATAAAAGATAAAAATATAAAATATTAATATTTATTTTTAATATAAACAAAAATAATAATTAATTTATAATTTAGATCAAAAATGTTAAAAATAGAATATTTTCTACAATTACATTAAAGTATTAATATGAAATTAAATGATTATGGAAACTTCTGAGAATCAGAACGGTAAGTATGAAGAATACAACCGTATCTATAATTCAGTTAAGGGCTGGATCTTTACAACGAATCATAAACAGATAGGACTTCTTTACATACTTACCTCACTGTTTTTCTTCATAGGCGGCGGCGTAATGGCGTTGCTCATGAGGGTGCAGCTGGCAATACCAAGGTATGATCTTGTTAAATACAGCATATTTTCAGGAAGGTTCCTTGATGCACTTCAGTACAATCAGCTGGTTACAATACATGGATTAACAATGTTAATATGGTTCCTTGGTCCTTTGGGTACAGGCTTTGGTATATATTTAATACCACTTGCAATAGGCGCAAGGGATATGATCTATCCAAGAATGAATGCCCTTGGATACTGGCTTTACCTTTTCAGTGGAATAATGCTATGGTCTGGATTCTTCTTGCCAGGTGGAAACCTAGATACGGGCTGGACAGTATATCAACCATTAAGCTCATTTAAGTTTACACCATATCTTGGAGCTGATACCGCTGCTGCTGCAGTAGTTTTAAGAGGTATAGGTACAATAATAGCATCAACTGAGATACTTGCAACGATATTCAAGGCAAGGGCAAAAGGCTACAGAATGATGAATCTACCATTGTTCATATGGTCAGTATTCTGGGTTGCTGCAATATCATGGTTTGTATTCCCTGAGATAACAGGTTTATTCTTCCTGCTGCTGGTTGGTAACTTAATGCATGCATCATACTATATATCAAACTACGGTGGTGCATTAATGTGGGAAAACCTGTTCTGGTACTTCGGTCATCCAGAGGTTTATCTATTATTATTACCGGGAACTGGCGCAATGTTCGATTATTTATCAAATCTAAACCACAGGCCACCATATCTTAAGAAATGGATGATAGCTGCCATGGGTGCAATATCAGTTGACAGTGTCATGGTCTTCCTGCACCACACATTCATGACAGGTATAGTTTTCGCATGGTTAATGGCAGACAGCATATTCACGGAAACAATATCAATACCAACATCAATGCTAATCGTAGGATTAATAGCAACAATGATAGGTGGCAGGAAGACCAT
>JAKAYN010000085.1 GCA_021826785.1 Thermoplasmata archaeon
ATTAATCTTCTCCATTCTTACATTTAATGTTTTAATACCACGATCCACAAGAAATGCTGTGTTTGGCTCCATGGATGTGCCAAGACTTCTCCTCATATCATCAACCTTTTTTAAAAGATCGTAAGAACCGGCAGCAACACCTGCAATAACATCGTTGTGACCTGATAAAAACTTTGAAGCACTGTGTATAACAATATCAGATCCATGATCTATGGTTTTTAAATTGTACGGCGTTGCAAACGTTGAATCACATACAAGTATGGTATTATTCTCATCACAGGCCTTTGCTATCTCATCTATATCATAGACCCTGAGCACTGGATTGCTAAGCGTTTCTATAAAAACAAGCTTTGTCTTTTTATTTATTTCCTCAAGTATATTCTCCGTTCCTGGCCTGGCTATCCTTGTTTTTATACCAAACGATCTTAGAAAATCTGAAAAGAAGTGATAGCTTCTTGCAAATGTATCTATATGTGTTAAAGCCTCATCACCGGGTCTCAGAATTGATAATAGAGTCGTTGTAATTGCACCCATGCCTGAAGAAAACGAGTTTGCCATATCGGCATGTTCAAGCTTTTTTATTACATTATTTAGGTTCTCAACTGTTGGATTGTACTCTCTTGTGTATCTAAATTTTTCACCACCAGGTATATTATATGAACTTGTCTGGTATATCGGAAAAACCAGCGGTCTTCCATAAATATCATTAATATCGTTCTCAATCATTGTAAGCCTCCATTAATTTTGATTTTTTTATTATATAATTTATATTGTATCCTGACATGACGTCATCTATTACTTTTAAAATGCCATTATAATCAGATTTCTCATCATAAAGAATCAATATTGTTGGCCCTGCACCACTGATGCATGCTGAAATTGCTTTCTTTTCAATTACCTTGGCTTTTACATCATTATAATATGGAAACATGCTGTTTCTTGATCTTTCAACAATATTATCATTCATGCCATATGATACAAGGTCCCTGTCTCCTGTTATTAACCCTGATATAAGTGATGATAATCTCTGTGTTGATTCTATATGCTCATCCATTGTTATTTTTGATGGTACAAGCGACCTTGCATACATTGTTTTATTTTCCATAAAGAATTCAGGTATGATTAAAAGTATTGAAAAATCCAAATTAATTCTTAATTTTTTTATTTTTACTGGATTTTTTGATTGCACAAGTGTGATGCCCCCGTATATACCCGAGGAAACATTATCAGGATGCGCAGAGCCGCAGGCAGCTATTTCACCGTGCATTGAATAGTATACCATTTCATCCTGGCTCATGTGAAGGTTAAAAAGCTTGTTTATTGCCCTTACGGTGGCAGCAGCAGATGCACCGCTACTGCCAAGACCCAGACCTGCAGGTATGCCTTTTTTTATTTTAATTGTAATGCCGGTTTTTATATTATAATCATTTAATATCATTGATGCACTTAAGCCGGCAGTATTCTTTTTATAATCAAGTGGTATGCCATTACCAGATATTTTAATCTCATTTGAATTGTTCTCGCTAACCTCAACAGTGTCAAAAAAAGCATCATGCCCCATGGATAATATATCGTATCCAGGTCCAAGGTTTGCAGATGATGAATAGCTGACTGCAATCATTAAATAATAATGATGTTATCTAATAAATTTATTATTTAATGATATATTACCAACAGTAATTAAAGCACCATATCCTCCCTCTGAGGCAACCTCAACGGTGATAAATCATTTATATCTATTCTTTCATTTAATAATTCAACGTATTTATCATCCATGTAAAGTGCGGCAACGGATCTGCCTATGGAATCCCCTTTCATGATGCCACTGCCGGATGTGCCTGAAACAATGATCAAATTCATATTTTTGAATACATAAGGTGTATAATCTATTGTACTGTATGCATAGTGGCCGGCCCACATGGTTGTAACCTTTGAATCCCTTGTGGCAGGGAAATAAATATCAAAAATCGGTTTTATATTATAATTGTAAAAATCTATCTCGGCCTTGGGATCATCATCAATTTTAAAGGGCCTGCCTATTTCATCTGCTATTCCAGCCCAGAATGATGAGATCTCGGGCACAGGTCTTATATAAGAACCAGACGGGAATATTGTGAATGGAAATATATTTGTATTGGTAAATCTATCAGTTCTTATTATACTATCTATGCCTGGCCCTGATATCTGGAATACTTGTCTCTTCTTTGGCTTAATATATGAATCTATCCCTATTGGATCGGTCATTAACGGCGTCCATATGTCAGAGCATAATATTATCATATCACCATTTATTATTCCATTATTTGTTTCAACACCAGATATGTATTTATCCTGCCATATAAATGGCTCGCCGGCATAATCAAGCGGCCTTACAGGTGATAATATCAACCTTCTTGCCTCTGTCCTGAACATGAACTCAACATTCATTTCGATGAGTTTTTTATAATAAAATGATGCTATTTTATCAGGCTCTATTATACCTGCATTTTCTGCAAGTATCGCGGTCTTTATGTTTTTAACGTTCATCCCCTCGTTTTCATTTTTCATATTAAATATATCGCTAATATCATATTCTATGATCCTTGCATGTTTATATCTTGATATGTCATCTTTATTGTATTCTTTATCAAGTAAAAAAAGGTAGCCGTTGAAAACCATGCCAAGATCATATTTAAGATCGTTCTGTACATGCTTATAGAATGATATTGCCGATCCGGATAACAAGTAATTCAACCTGGACGAGAAAAAGTCCCTGAATCCAGCTGCACTTCTGCCGGTGTTACCCTGTGCAAAGGTTCCATATCTGTCCAAAACAAGTATCTTGGCATCAGGATCGCGCATCTTTATATGATACGCAGAGCTCAAGCCTGTTATTCCAGCACCTATAATAATGGCATCATACATGAAATGAAAATAATAATGTGTTAATAAATTATTTTTATAAAGAAAAAATCAATTTATCTCTTTTTATAATAAACAACACCTGCTATTGCGGCTATTACTGCAACTGCGGCTATTATGTAATAAATTGTGTATGAAACTGCATGGCTGCTTATTATCTCTATCTCATTTGCATTTACCGCCTTTGCATTGCCTGGAACAACCAATTTATATGATGGATCTGAAACTATGTGTATGTTTATGTACGTTGTGTTTAAATATGTGTTTACAGTTTTACCCGCATCATATGTAAATACCGTGTAATTCTTTGAAGCATCGAAGTATCTGTGCCATTTTAATAGCGATGTGTCAAAAACGCTGTAATTTGCAGTGTTGTAATGGAATCCATACGTTTTTGAACCCATGCTTGTGTACGGTAATTTCATGCCATTTAATCCTCTCCATGACATGTTCACAGTGTTGTTCTTTATTATGCCTGTAACATTGAATGATATGCTGTTATTATAATATTTTATAAATGATGATGGTGTTACCATCTTAAACTGCTGTGTTATTGTTAAGTTTGCGTAGTTTATTTTAATATTATGCATCTTCAATGTGCTCATTAAAAGCCCATTGAACTGCGTTGTATTTTTATAATATGTTAAATTACCGCTCATTACCTTTGCAAGGAAATTAAATGTCGCATTTGAAATATTTGATGTGCTGTTCTTTGATACCTCTATATAAGTATACGATGAATATGTTACGTTTGCATTGTTTGTGCTTTTGTTAACATATACAGTCACAGTTGTCGCATGTGAAACGGGCACGAATACAAGGCCCATCATGAACAGAAGCACAACCGCAACTGCAATCTTCTTGTACATAATATAACATTAAAATCAAATATTTAAATTATACACAAAATTATTTTTGTATCACATTATTTCTAATAACAGTTTAAATATAAGATTTACATCAATATTAACATGGGATTTTCACAGTACATTGTATCATTAAAGTACCAGCTTCTGTTTTATACAAGGTCAAGAAGATTTATAGGCCTTCTTGGCCTTGCCATAGCCATATCATTAATATTCACGGTTCTAGATATACATTTTGATTATTCTATATTAAAATCTGAAACTCCATCATCATTCTTGTATGGTTATTTATCATCATTTATTATTTATTTGACGGCAATAGTTGCAGCCTTCTTTGGCGGTGATCTAATATCCATTGACACTGGCACACAGTCCGCATACTATTCAATGGTGCAGCCCGTGCCAAGATCGATCATTGTAGTTGGGAGGTACACCGCGGCATTTATATCAACATTTATAATTCTTTTATCATACGTTTTGATAGGCATTGGCGGTTCATATTATCTATATGGTGCCATAGCATCAAAGTCTTATCTCGTTATACTGCTTTTGATCCTTTTTTCAGCAGCCTTTGTTGCATTTGCCTCATTTTTTTCAGCATTATTCAAAACGCCGCTCACAGGCATAATAATAACGATACTGCTTATAATTATAGTCTTTCCAATAATACAGAGTGTTGTATCAGATTTTGTAGGCTATCCACCGTATATGTTCATAAGCTTTGGTGGTAAAATCGTTTACCTTGTGCTTTTATCAAGGTA
>JAKAYN010000086.1 GCA_021826785.1 Thermoplasmata archaeon
TTGAATCCCAGTTATCCTCGTCTGTTTCTTCCTGCTGGCCAACCTGTATTGTAAATGCCGATCTCCAGTAGTACTTCGTTTCATTGTAAACACCCTGCCATACGATTTCCTGGAATGTGCCATCTGGGCCTATCCTTAAAGGCATAGTCTTATTTGGCATGTGCTTCATTGCCAGTGAATCACTACCTGTTTCAACACCAGTCTGTATGCCTATCCAGTTGTCAGGCCCAGCATGGATTATATTTGAAAGGCTCTTTATAAGATCCGGGAATGCCGCCGGTATTGATATCCTTCCATGAGTTGGGTTTGTGCCTGTAACACCCTTTATGCTCATTACAGTTTTGAAAAGATCTTCAAGTGCATCCTGGTTCGGTGTGAACATCTTCTCATGCTTGTACTCAAAGATTTCATCTGAGTGAAGCCATGCATGATCTATGCCACCGGCAACATTAACCTCTATTTCCTTTTTTATCTTCTCCAGTGGATAATACCTTAAAGGCCTTAATGTAACCTCGCAGAAGTCGCAGCCAACACCGCAACCTCTCATAACCTCAACCATGCCCTTTATAACCGGTCTTTGAACTTCGGGAATGTCCTCAAGTGCTGGATACGCCCTTTGGCCTATGCCCCTAGCTATAAACATATCGTCGTTTTTTAAAACCTTTCTAAAATGATCGTCATATGTCATGTACCCCTGGAAAAACATCTTTTTATCTATATTTCCTGTACTTATCTGCTCAAAGAGTTCGGGTGCAAGGTCATCCATTTCACCCTGAACGATGTAATCAAACTTGTATTTATCTATCTCGTCTCTTAAAACGGTGAACTCCCAGACGCCAGGGCCACCGACAATGAGCTTTGCCTTTTTGCCTGCCCTTACCTTATTGATCTTTTCTATTAATGCATCCCATTCCCTTCTCACCCATGCATCAAGGTTTCCGCCAAAAAGGGCAACGTAGGACATTGTTGTTGGTCCTATACCAAGCGGATCCATAGTTGAAACGCCTATGATTTCCGTATCGTCCTTTATGAAATTCTCAAGATAATCCTCATGTGCAACAGCAACCTCACTTCTTTTGAATTTTTTTAAAAGGGATGCCTCAATTTTTCTTATTGAATAAGGCGCGTATTTTAATTCTCCATTTGGCAGGGCTTCAGGAGCGGGCCCTTTTAAAAACCTGTATATCCTTCCAGGTATCTTATCGCCGGGTGCGCATGGTAGAAAATCGAGCAATGGAAAGTTTCTATATTCATAACTGAGTGTTGTATCCGAAACGAGTACATACCTTGTCATATTAACGCTCTTATACCATTAATCAATATAAATATTTTCATAATTTAGGTTATATGTGTTATTTTATTATATTTTAATATTTATCTATTAATAATTAAATACCCTTGCCATCATAAACATTGAATAAAACCTTTCATTGTAAAAGAAAGAATCCTTTGAAATACCTTCTATGTAAAAACCATTGTTTAATAAGACCTTTAATGATTTAATGTTAAATTCTATTACAGATGTGTATATTCTATGCAATTTTAATGTTTTATGCCCATAGTTAATAGCGTTTGAAACGGCACTAGTCATGTACCCGTGGTTTCTATATCTTTTGCCAAGTATGTAACCTATATGTGCATTTTTATTTTCGTAATCTATATCGTCAAGGGTAACGACACCTGCAATGTCATCATTTATAAAAATAAAAAAGTCAATTGCAAACTTTTTACCAAACATTTCCTTGTTTCTTCTTATAAAGGCAATTGCATCATCCCTTGTGTATCTAACAGGAAAGCTATGAGATGCAATGTAAAGATCCAGATCCCTTTCATTCATTATCTCTGAAAGTGCATCAGCGTACTCTATATTAATATCAGTTTTAAGTTTAATATTATCGCACGATATCTCCATGAAACGTTATTTTTAATATGTTTATATATTTATCCAAATATTATTTTGATCTTCTATTAAGCTCGCTCATAACATCAAATAACGATATATCATTGACTGCAAGGAAGACCAGTATATGGTAAAAGAGATCCGCTGTTTCGTATATTATTCTTTCCCTTCCAGATGCAAGTACGGTTTCAACTGCCTCCTCACCAACCTTTTTTCTTATATTTTCATCACCAGAATCTATTAGATAGTTTGTGTAAGAACCCTTAACTGGATTTTTAATTCTTTTTCTTATTAAATCCTCAAGCTTTAAAAGTATCTCAAGTGAATAATCAATATTTACATCCACCTTTGGCTCACCAATCTTTCTGTAAAAGCATGTATCTTTACCTGTATGACATGCAGGACCATTTGTTTTTACCTTTATAAGCAGGGAATTATCGTTGCAATCCTCATAGATTTCCATAACCTTCTGCGTATTTCCGCTTACCTCGCCTTTCATATGCATTCTTTTCATGGATCTTGAATAATAAAATGCATAGCCTGTTTTCAATGTCATTTCAAACGCCTTTTCATCCATGTATGCAAGTGTAAGAATCCTTGAAGTATCAAAATCCTGAACTATAACAGGAACTATACCATTGTTAAAATTAATTTTATAATCTGACATTTACACCATTGCTCCTTAAATATTTTTTTATATCGCATATATTATACATTTTAAAATGAAGTATCGATGCGGCGAGTGCTGCTGAGGCACCAGATCTAAAGGCATCAAGAAAGTGCTCCGGCCTTCCGGCACCGCCTGAGGCTATTAAAGGTATGTCTATGATTGATGCCGCTATAGATATTAAATTATTATCAAAGCCATTCATCGTGCCGTCCCTATCTATTGATGTTAACAGTATTTCACCCGCACCAAGGTTTTCAATGATAGGTAACCAGTTTTCAGGCTTTAAACCAGTGTCTATCCTTCCACCATTTTTGTAGACATGGTATCCATTTTTGTATAAAACGTCAACTGCTATTACAAGGTTTGCAGATCCTGTGATTCTTGATATATCTTTTATTATATCAGGATTTTCTATTGCGTAAGTATTTAAAAATATCTTGTCACAGCCGCTTCTAAGGAGATCCAATGCCATTTTTAATGATCTTATCCCACCACCAACGGTAAATGGTATACTTAATTCCCTGGAGACGCTTTTAACAAGGTCTATTATTATATCACGTTTTTCATTTGTGGCACTTATATCAAGAAATATAATTTCATCGGCACCCTGCTCCTGATACATTACTGCGTTTTCAACAGGATCGCCAGCATCCTTTATATCATCGAATTTAACGCCCTTAACCACTCTTCCATTTTTTATGTCAAGTGCTGCTATAATTCTTTTTGCAAGCATTTTAAATCACCAAAATCAATTTTATTCTCATAAAGTGCCTTTCCTATTATAATGCCTGAAAAGCCATTCTTTGAGGCATTTATGACATCTTTTATACTTGATACACCGCCAGCATAGATAAAATAATCATCATCCCAGAATCTTTTAGGCAAATTTACATGATTTTTACCATCGCTTCCTATGCTTGTGTATATAAACCTTGAAAACCTGTTTTTTAGCATTTTATAAAATGAAACGTAATCAATATCAGTTAAGTTTAACCAACCGTTGCTTGCAACCCTGTTTTTATAAACATCGATGCTTAATGTTATGTTTCTATTTATATTTAAATCAACGCTTGTTCCTACAATTGCACTGTATGCACCAAGATCATAGACATCAATTATATCATCTATTGTTCTAAGGCCACCTCCAACCTGAACCAGAGCACCTGTTTCATCTATTATTTTTTTTATTATATCCCTGTTCTTTCTTTTATTTTCAATTGCACCATTTAAATCTATTATATGAATGAATTTAAAATATTCGATGAATTTCAATGCATAATAAATAGGGTCGCCATAAACATTTATTTTTTCTATCTTTCCATTCTCAAGAAAAACCGCTTTACCATTGTATATATCTATTGCAGGATAAATATCAATCATGGTAAATCACCAAAATTCCTTAAAAATTTGAGTCCGGCCGTGCCAGATTTTTCAGGATGAAACTGCACAGCGTATATATTATCCAAATTTATAAAGGATGTAAATTCAATGTTGAAAAACGATGTGCCTGATGTGTAGTATCCCTTAGGTGCATAGTATGCATGCACAAAGTAAAAGTATTCATTATCTTTTATGCCATTAAATATCGGATTTTCATTGAATTTAACCGTATTCCAGCCCATGTGAATGCCATTATTAAATCTTCTAAGCTTTTCATTGAATATAGATAGTCCATTACCAGGTGATTCCTCGCTCTCACTGAAAAGGATTTCAAGGCCAAGGCATATACCAAGGTATGGCGTTCCAGATCTTATTTTATCCATTAAGATATCCTTTATATTTTTAATGCCGGATGATGCAACCCCAAACGAGCCTGCACCAGGGAATATAATTTTATCTGCCTTTTCTATTTTATAAGGATCTGATGTTATATTTCCATGCGTTGCCTTTTCCACATTTGCAAGATTACCTGAGCCATAATCAATTATTGCTATCATAAAGACCCCTTTGAGATCGG
>JAKAYN010000087.1 GCA_021826785.1 Thermoplasmata archaeon
CGCTGAAATTGCAAAGATGCTGAACACAAGCGAGGCAACGGTAAGAAGGAGAATAAACGAGCTTGTGAGAAAAAAGATCATAACAGGCTTCTCGGCGCTTGTTGATTTACATACCATAGAAAACAGTATTAAAGTATGCATAAGGGTCGATACAGACGCGGAGCGCATAGATGAAATAGCAGCAAAGATAGCTGATAATCCTGATATTATATCATTGTATAGAAGGCGCGGTCAGAACCAGCTTTTGCTCCAGGGGTTATTCCTTAACCTTGAGGCGGTGCAGGACTTTGAGGACAATCTTGCAAGGACGCAGGGCATAATAAAGTTTGAAACCATGGTTGTTTCAAAGGTTTATAAAAAGGATCCATGGGTTGGTATATAAAAAAATCATTCATTCATGAATGAAAAGATTTTATCGTATTGTTCCTCCGTTATTTTTCCGGTTTGTAGTACAAGATCTCTAATGTTCTCGCCGGTTTCAAGGGCCCTTTCAACTATTGTTGCAACGGTATCATAGCCTAGATACGGATTTAACAGTGCTGCTGATCCAAAGCTGTTCTGTAAATGCATTTTGCAGTGCTTTAAATCTGGTTTTATTCCGTCTATGGCCTTTTCCCTGAGCATGTCCATGCCATTTTTAAGTATTGTTATTGATCTTGATATCTCATAATCAATGTTTGGCATAAACACGTTTAGCTCCAGCTGGCCAGCCTTGGCAGACATGTTAACAGCCTGCTGGGCACCAAGGACGGAGTTGCATATCATGTTCATGGCCTCAGGTATCGACGGATTTATCTTTCCAGGCATTATTGATGAGCCCTGCTGAACTGCAGGTAAAAGTATCTCTCTTATGCCTGCGCCTGGACCTGAGTAAAGCAATCTAAGGTCATCTGAAATCTTGCTAAGGTCTATTGCCGTATTTGCTAAAGAGTTCATAAACCTTGAGAAATCACTCATGAACTGCATGACACCCATCATGTTTCCAGATGTTCTGAAATTTACCTTGAGCATGTTCGAAAGCGCCTCAACAGCATATTCCCTATAGTTCTCGGGGGTATTTGCACCGTTTCCAACTGCGGTTCCACCTATGTTTAATTCAAGTATATAATCAAGGGCATTTTTTATCTCCTTCATGTCCTTTGCAAGTGCATATGCCCATGCCCTGAACTCATCGCCTAGAGTAACACGGACCGCATCCTGTAGATGTGTTCTCCCTGTTTTATATATCTTTGCAAACTCCTCGCCCTTTCTATTCAATGACATAATTAACTGATTCATCGATTCTAAAAGAGCCGGGGCCTTGATCATAATCGCAACACGCATCATTGTTGGATAAATATCGTTTGTTGACTGGCTCATGTTAACTGTATCGTTTGGATGTATTGTTTTGTAATCTCCCTTTTTATGACCGAGTTTTTCCAATGCTATGTTTGCAATAACCTCGTTTGCGTTCATGTTAAACGATGTTCCTGCACCAGCCTGGTAAACATCTATAACAAACTGATCATTGAATTTACCTGATATAACAAGATCACAGGCCTCATCAATGGCCCTGTATACCTCATCGCTGAGCTTTCCTGCCCTGTGATTTCCATATGCGGCAGCCTTCTTTACCATTGCTATTGCCTTTATATGGTCATTATCTTCTTTTATTCCTGATATCTTAAAATTGTTAAGCGCCCTATATGTGTTTATACCATAGTAAACTGAATCGTCAAGCTCAACACTGCCTATAACATCGTGCTCCGTCCTCATGTTTATTAATTTATTTCTATTATAAAAGAATTTATCTGTGAGAATAAATCTGCATAAATATTTATAATAAACTTATGATAATGAACTGTGTACATAAAGATTGATGGCAATCGTTTAGTTATACCGGATGATGTTACCATTGGTTACATAGAGGGCGATGGCGAGGGCACAGAGCTAACCAAGGCAATGATCAATGCTGTTAATTCTGCACTGGAAATTGCATACTCCGGCTCAAAATCAATAGAATGGAAAAAGATATACATAGGCCATGAGGCATACCAAAAGTACGGTAAATATATCCCAAGGGACTCAATAGAAGATATACAAAAGACAGTTTTCGTTATGAAGGGTCCTTTAAGCTCAAACATAAACGGTCATGATATAAATATAAATATAAAAAAGATTTTAAATTTGTACGCCGATGTAAAATGCATAGATGGGCTTCCAAACCTATCTGAGGGGAAAAATTTATGCATATTCTCACCGGCCATGGATGAAAACTACCATTTTTCATACGATTCAGAGGATTCAGACATGCTAAGGCAGTACCTGCAGGAGAGTTTTAACATTTCAATTGGCAGCGATAGCGATATATTTCTAAAGGGAACCAGCAGATACAAAACAATTAAGATAGCATCCAAGATTGCAGAGTTTTCATTAATATCTAATATAAAAAAGACCTTTATAGCAACTGATCATACAAGCCATTCACCAATATGGGTTTATAATACGCTTAACACAATGGAGATGCCAGCCGAAATTGTTGATGTATATGATATATACGATAAAATAACATCAAATTCAAGGTTTAATATGTTTGTTCCTGATAAAATATTATCATCATTAATAATAAAGATATTAAACACAGGGCCAATCTTCGGAGCTACATTTGGTGATATTATATCAATGTTCGAATCAGAAAGCAAGCCGTCATTTAGTGACGAGGGCTATGATATTGCAGATCCAACATCGTTCTTACTTGCAGCATCTGTGATGCTAAGAAAATTAAATTTTAACGAGGCCGCATCAGTTTTAAAGAATGCTTTAATATCAGTTTATTCAGAAAAAATATTTCCAGCATCAATAAACGTGGATGGCAAAAAACTAAAATGCTCTGATTTTGTTGATGAGCTTATAAAAAGAATGAAAAAATAATTATAAAAACTGAAAATACCATATTATGAATATAATAATGCTTCACGGTGGTGCAGGCTCATCTGGAGTTGATAAAAAACTGATGGAATACGCTGAGCTCTCAAAATTAAAAAATACACTTGATGCTGTCTGTAATGCCGTTGTTCTTATGGAGAATGATGATTACTTTAATGCCGGTACAGGTTCATACATGAGGCTTGATGGATCAATACAGATGGATGCTGCAGTTATGACAGAAAATGGCTTTGGAGCTGTTATGGCCATAGAACATGTAAAGAATCCTGTCCTAGTTGCAAGGGATGTTATGGAAAAATCACCACATCTTATATTGGCAGGTGATGGTGCCGAACGCTTTGCACATGCACTCGGGCACAAATATTATGACCCCTCAACTGAAAAGGCCATTAAAAAAAGGAATAATGATATAGAAGATATAATGTCAGGGAAGATCGATTCCTATAAGAAAATGATGGAAAACATAGATATATCAAGTTTCATTGATACCGTTGGTGCCGTCGCAAGGATAAATGATAAATTTGCCGCTGCAGTTTCTACAGGTGGTGCACCGCCAATGCTACGCGGCAGGGTTGGTGACTCACCAGTTCCAGGGGCAGGCATATTCTGTGGCAATATGGGTGCCGTTGTCGCAACCGGTGTTGGTGAGGAGATAATTAAGAACATGCTTTGCATATCCATATACAATGAAATTGGAAAAAAGCCATTGAAGGATATAGTTATAGACAAGATATCACAGTTTAAGTATCATGCCGGTGTAATTGCAGTATCAAAAGATGAATACTTTGCATACTCGAATACTGATATGAGCTATGCAGTCTTAGAATTTTAATTCAAATTTATTGTTGCCATTGCACCTGTATAATTTTTGTATATTATTACCACCCACATCCTTGCATGGTCTTTTGCAGTTATGTTCATGCTGAAACTTGACCCTGGACTTATAATAACATTTTTCATTATGTAACTTGTTCCCATGTCTATTGTTATATTTCCTGAATGGTAATAGATCGGAACTGTTGAGAATAACATTATTGTGACGTTTATGCTTTTGTCAAATGTATTGTATACGTTTAATGTGAAGTTTTTACTTGAATTTCCATAGTATGGATTGCTCATGTTGTTGAATAAAATACCTGTGTTGGCAATTACGCTGTATATGCTTATTTTATTGATAAGATCCTGGCTACCTGTGTATGCATGTATCTCATATTTATAAATACCAGGCCTAAATCTTTTGTGTATTTTTATTATATAAATCCCTGAATGCCCAGGTTCAAGATATGCTTTATTTGATATAATTTGATAATTCACATTTGGTGATATTGAAAACTCAGGCTTTATAATTGAACTTCCATTATTATTTATCACAAGTTTTACAGAAACATTTTCAGGCCTTGCAGGTGTAACAACATATTGGCTCTGGCAAACATGCATTGATACATTTTCATAGTTATGATACGGCACAGGCAAAAAGCCAATTAATATAATTATGACGGCACCAATAGCCAAAGCCTTCACGGATGACCTTGGTATAACTATATTATTCAATGTTACTGGCCTTAATCCTGTAAATATTAATATGGCTATTAAAATAA
>JAKAYN010000088.1 GCA_021826785.1 Thermoplasmata archaeon
AAGGTCTGGCATAATTGTTCATTATCATTTTTGCCCTTAATGGAACAGATTCTGGTGGTATAACCTTGCCAGGCTTTGATCTATCATCAACATAATCTGTTTCGATCATAAATGGTTTTTTTAAACTCAATGCTTTCCTTATGCCAGACCTTGATGCAACTATTGATTTGTATATTTTATCGCAGCATTTTATATTATCAGGATTTGCATGGTGCTTCACAGTTCTGTTAATATTACCAAATGTTTTTATTCTATTTTCAAGGGCTTTATAACCATTGCAGTCAAGATCCTCGCTGTGAATTATTAATGGTATGTCATTATCCTTTGATATTTTTAGCGCATAATCAAGAACCTTTAAACAGGTATTATAAAAATTTGAATCAACTTGAAAATGCGGGGTTCCTATCTCACCAAGCGCATCGGCATAACCATTTTTTATAATATTTACCGCAAGATCTATGCCGTTAATCATCTCCTTTAATGGATCAAGACCAAGATTTTTAAAATATATGTAATCAAGCGGGTATGGGCCAATAGTTATGACTATGTTTAAATACTCACCTATGATTTTTCCTGTTTTTATGGTCTCGTCGTATAATCTATTATAGTAACCGATAACATTGTAATGTTCAGGAAAGTTTACAAGGTTTAATGCCGTTCCGCCAGCCTTTTTAAACCTCAATGCCGCATTAATAAAATCTCCGGATGGCCTTATGTGCATGAAATTATCAAATATAACCATCATTTATTATATAATTTTTATAGGTAAACTTTTTTTTACTTTATAATATTTATAAAATTATTCAATATATTATTATGGCAAAGAAGGTTTTGTTAAGGGTTTATGGAATGACATGCGACGACTGCGTGGCTCATGTAAAAAATGGCCTTGAAAAAATTGGGAAAAACGTTGATGTCTCACTTGATGGAAATGCCGTTCTTGATATAGACAACGATTTCGATCCGTATAAGATACCATCACTTGATGTATTTAATGGAAGGTACAAGGCACAGGTAAAGGAGATAAAAGATGACTGAATACGACCTTGGAATAATCGGCTACGGTGCTGCTGGCTTTGCAGCGGCCATAAGGGCAAGCGAGCTTACGTACAACGGCATGAAAATTGCATTAATAGGCCATGGTGATATCGGCGGGACATGTGTAAACCGTGGCTGTGTGCCATCAAAGTATTTAATAGAGGCATCAAAGCAGTTATTTTCATCAAAAAATCCATTGTATCCTGGAATAAAATCCTCGGCGGAAATTAATTTCAATGAATTAATGTCATCACTAAGAAACTTTGTTTCTAAGGCCAGAGAGGAAAAATATATAAACGTCATAAAAAACTTTGGCAACATCGATATTTATAAAGGAAAGGCCCATTTTGTATCAAAAAACGAGGTTATGGTAAACAGCGAAAAAATAAAGGCAACAAACTTTATAATAGCAACCGGTTCCAGGCCATACATACCGGAAAATATTGATAATTACGTTACAAGCGATGATATATGGTCCATAGATGAACTACCCAGAAAGCTTGCGATAATAGGCTCCGGTGCCGTTGCAATGGAGATGGCATATGCCTTCTCAAACCTTGGATCAGAAGTCTATGTTTTTAACAGATCAGATCATGTTTTAAAAAACTTTGATAATGACATAAGCAGGTTATTAATAGAGCATATGAAGAATCTCGGCGTAAAATTCATTTTTGGTGATATAAATAAGGCCGATGATGATTACGTAATATCAGATAAAAAATATGACGGCTTCGATAAGATACTTGTTGCAACATCGAGAGTACCAAATATTGATATAAATCTTGATGCCGCATCGGTGAATTATAGGCATGGAATTATAGTCGATGATCATTTAAGAACATCAAATAAAATGATCTATGCAGCAGGGGACTGCGTTGAGCAGAGACTGCAGCTTGAAACCCTTGCAGGCCGTGAGGGCGTAACCGCCGTTGAAAATATACTTGGTTTTGATAAATCAATAGATTTTAGGAGCATCCCGTGGGTTGTCTTTACAGAACCGAACGTTGCATCTGTAGGCCTCACGGAAAATCAATTAAAGGATTATAAAAAACGTGTAATAGAATTAAAAAACGTGGTTAAATCAAGCATACTAATGCAGGATGGCATAGTTAAGATGCTTACCGACAAAAATGGCACTGTTCTTGGTGTTCAGGCCTTTGCACCATACGCGGCAGAGTTCATAGCTGAGGCAGCATCAGTAATAAGAAAACAAGGTTCATACAATGATTTTATAGAGACTATGCATGTGTTCCCAACGGTATCAGAATCGATAAAAATAACCGCGCAGTCTTTTATAAGGGACATATCAAAGATGAGCTGCTGCATGGAATAAACTTAAATAAAAATTTTTTATTTATTTTTATGTTCACAGAGTTTAAATCAAGGTATGATTTCAATGAGACGCTAAATAGAATAAAATCATTTTTAAATAAAAACAACATAAAAATATTCTCTGAGATAGATCATAAAAAGAATGCAGAATCGGTTGGCATGAACCTTAACAATGAATACTTAATCATCTTTGGCTCACCTGTTTTAGGAACGAATCTAATGCTTGATGACCCAAGGTCTGGCATAGAGCTTCCAATGAGGATGCTTATTTATGAAAATAACGGCATCAACGTACTTTATCTTGACCCGAAGGATATGAAATCTATGTTTAAATTAAGGGACGATTATTTAAATAAGATGTCGGATCTCATCAAAAAGATAAGGTCCGAACTGGAATATTAGAAATATTTATATAATACTGTGTAATTTAGTTTAGACGACGACCATAACACCGGGGAAATACCAGGTCCCATTCCGAACCCGACGGTGAAGCCCGGTGTGTTTCATGTGGTACTGTCTTCCGCGAGGGGACGGGAAGCATGATTCGTTGTCGTTATCTTAATTAACTAATTTTTAATTAACTTCTATGATAGATCCCTGGGGTTCAAACCAGTACTTTGATTATGAAAAGCTAATGAAGGAATTTGGTATAAATGCACCTGATAATTTCTTTGATCACTACCTTTTTAGAAGGCATTTAATCTTTGGTCAAAGATCCATTGAATATATAGAATACGCAATAAAAAATAATATAAAATTCAATGCCGTCACAGGTTTAATGCCATCAGGTGCGATGCACCTTGGAAATAAAATAACTATAGACCAAATAATATTTTTTCAGGGCCTTGGTGCCAACGTTTTTATATCCGTCGCAGACCTCGAATCATATGCAACAAGGAACATAAGCTTTGAAAGGGCCAGAGAGATAGCAATAAACAATTACATTGTGAATTACATATCGCTTGGGCTAAAACCATGCAATATATATTTTCAATCAGATGATAAGGATACACAGAGGCTTGCATTTATACTTTCGAATGAAACCAACATGACAGAGCTTAAGGCGATATATGGATTAACCGATTCATCATCAATGCTGCATGTAAATTCGCCTTTGATACAGGCATCTGATGTGCTTCATTCACAGCTAAAAAAGTTTGGCGGCCCAAGGCCAACGGTTGTCCCTGTCGGCGTTGATCAGGACCCGCACATAAGGTTAATGCGTGACCTTGCATCAAGGTTAAGAATATACAATGTATCATTAAAAGATGGTCATATATTAATATCAATAAAGGGCACCATGGATTCTAAAAAATTCATAGACGAGGCCGTTTCATTGTTAAATAACTATGAATTATCATACAATTATGATTACAGAACCATAGAATTAAAAAATGCCGGTGAGGATAATAAAACAGAGATAGATATAAAGCTATCATTTTTAGAATCAAAATTTAACGATCTTGATTTTATAGCGCCATCTGCAACGTTCCAGAAGCTTGAAACCGGCCTAAAAGGCGGAAAGATGTCATCGCATGTTCCCGATTCGCTTATATCTTTAAATGACACCGAGGAAGATGCAAAAAGGAAGATAAAGGCATCATTGACTGGTGGCAGGAAAACAATTGAGGATCAAAAAATATATGGCGGTGATCCTGAGAGATGCCCTGTTTATGAGCTTTATATGTATCATGATAAAGACGATGCAAACGTTCAAAGGGTTTATGAGGAATGCCGCGGCGGCGTTCGCATGTGTGGTGCCTGCAAGTCTGAGGCTGCTGAAATGATCTCATCATTATTAAAGGATTTAAATGAAAAAAGGGATGAATCCATGTCAAAGGTTCATGAGTATCTATCTCATGAATAGATCCTTTGATATCATGGATCTAAGTTTATCAAGCTCATTTGGTTTGAAAATTCCATATTCAGTTATGAACGCTGTTACATATTCATTTGGCGTCACATCGAAGGCCGGATTCCTTGCATGGCTAGCAGCAGGACCAATATTTTTACCATTTATTGATAAAACCTCATTTTCATCCCTTTCCTCTATAGGTATCTCATCGCCACTGTTTATGCTAAAATCAAATGTACTTCCAGGTGCTGCAACGTAGAATGGTATATTATTAA
>JAKAYN010000089.1 GCA_021826785.1 Thermoplasmata archaeon
GTCCATTCAGAGGACATAAAGCGCGGTATTTCAATAAAGCTTGGATACGCTGATACGCCAATATACAAATGCTTTGACGAAAATGGAAACGAATTCTATTCAAATAAAAAATTAAACGAAGATTGCATATTATCAAGGGTAATATCAATAGTTGATGCACCAGGCCACGAAACATTAATGGCAACCATGCTTGCTGGTTCGTCAATAATGAATGGTGCAATACTTGTCATAGCAGCAAATGAAAAATGCCCGCAGCCACAGACAAGGGAGCATTTAACGGCACTGGAGATAATGGGCATAAAGGAGATTATAGTTGTACAGAACAAGATAGATCTTGTTACAAAGGAACGTGCCATGGAGAGCTATAAGGAGATAAAAGATTTTCTAAGGGGCAGCATAGCAGAGAATGCGCCAATAATACCGGTCAGTGCCTACCATAATACTAACATTGACATGGTTTTATATGCCATAGAAAAAATAATAAAAACACCAGAATTTAAGGAATCAGATGACCCATTAATGTACATAGCAAGATCCTTTGATGTTAACAAGCCAGGAACCTCGATAAAAAATCTTAATGGTGGTGTCCTTGGCGGCTCATTGGTAAAGGGCGAGCTGCACATAGGCGATGAGATAGAGATCGTTCCAGGAATACAAATAACAAAAGGAAACAAAAACGTTTGGCAGAATATAAACACGGAGATTGTAAGCCTTATGGCCGGCTCAAGCTCATATGATAGAATAAGACCAGGCGGTTTGGCCGCGGTTGGCACAAAACTTGACCCGTTTTTAACAAAGAGTGATTCACTGACCGGCAGGGTTCTTGGAAAACCTGGAAAGGTTCCAGAGGCGGCATTCTCATTAACAATGGAATCACATCTTTTAAAAAGGGTTGTTGGTTTTGATGAGAATATAAAAGTCGAAACGTTAAAAACTAACGAGAATATCATGCTTACAGTAGGAACCGCAAATACTGTTGGTGTTATAACATCATCCAGGGATAACAGCATAGAGGTATCATTAAAATATCCAGTTGCAGCGAGCCGCGGTGATAGGGTTGCCATAGGCAGACGTGTTATGAACCGCTGGCGCTTAATCGGGTACGGCTCCATTATTTCCATATGAACAGATATCATTCATTGGACATTTAATACAAAGTGGTTTCTTTCTGCAATAATCCTTTGAGAGCTCCACAATCATTGCATGAAAATTCTTTAATTCGAAGATTGTATTTAATGACCTTTCGGTGTTTTCCTTTATATCTTTGTATGAAAATTCTTTATTGTATAACCTTGAAAAAAATCTCAATGTATATTTATCAATCACAAACGTTTTGTAATTAAGTGCATATAATAGTATAGAATCCCTTGTCTCTGGACCTATGCCATTCAATTTTGAGAGAAAATCATAAACCTCGTTGAAATTATTTTTCATGTTTTCAAGGCTATCATATTTAATTTTTATTGCTTTGCATATACCTTTTAGGTACCTTGCCTTTTGATTGTAAAACCCGGCACTTTTTATTCTTAAGGCCAGAGATTCCTCATCCATGTTGATAATACGATCCATACTTAGATCGCCATGATCCTTTAATGATTTTATTGCCTTTTCAACGTTTTTCCATGATGTGTTCTGTGTTAGAACCGCACCTATTAAGACCTCGAAATCACTGTCACCAGGCCACCAGTGCAAATCACCGTAAAATGAAAAGAGTTTTTCATAAATATTTTTTATATTCATTTAAAACATCTGGTTTATTTCCCTTGATGATATTTCATCATTTATCTTTTCTATAAATTCGTTAACTGGCATTTCCAGTGTTTTGTCTTTTCTGTTTCTAATTGAAATGCTCTTGTTGTGTTCTTCTCTTTCACCGACAACTATAATATATGATGGCCTCATGCTTCTTATCATTTTTATCTTTTTTGATATCGTCTCAGATGATAGATCAATCCTTGACCTTATTCCGTGCTTTATGAAGAGATTGTTTATTGATAGAGCGTATTCGTTGTAATTCTCACTGACCGGTATTACATAGGTTTGAATTGGAGAGAGCCATGTTGGTAGCTTCCCATTGTAATGCTCCAAAAGTATAGCAATGAACCTTTCATAGCTGCCGTATATTGCCCTGTGGATTATCACAGGCCTTTCCTTCTTGCCATCACTGTTTATATAATAAAGATCGAAGTTTATTGGCATGAAAAAATCCAGCTGTATCGTTGAGAGCTGCCAGAACCTGTTAAGTGCATCCTTCACATGAACATCTATCTTTGGTCCATAAAAAGCAGCTTCACCTGGATATTCTTTGTACCTCAAATTTTTTGATTCTAGGGCCTTTCTTAAATTCTCCGTTGCCGTATCCCACATGGAAAAATCCATTTCAAGATCCTTTGATGAGCAATTTGGGCATTCAAGATTAGATGATGCTGCCCTCAGCATAAAAATATTACCACAGTTTTTACATTTATATTCTATTAAATAGTTCCCAGGATTGTTTTTATCCATTATGCTTAGATCGAATGAGAACTCGACATCACCCATAATTGTATTAAAAACATCATGTATCATGCCAAGAAGTGATGAAACTTCGTCAAGTATCTGATCCTGCCTTAAAAATCCATGACCATCATCTATTGTAAATCCCCTTGGTCTGGTAAGCCCACCCATCTCACCTGACTTTTCATATCTGTAAACGGTTCCGGGCTCGCAGTACTTGACGGGCATGTCTCTGTAACTGTAAACATTTCTCTGAAATATTGCTATATGACCTGGACAGTTCATAGGCTTTAAACCATAGTGCTCACCGTTTTCCAGCTGGAATAAAAACATATCATTTTTGTATTTATCATAATGGCCGGACTGCTTCCATATTATATCCCTGAAAACATGTGCAGTCCAGACCTCCTGCCAGTTGTTACTTGCATTTATCTCACTCATGTATTTTATTAATTCGTTTCTTATAATTGCACCGTTTGGGGTATAGAACGGCATTCCAGGAGCCCTTTCAGTATCAAATATGAATAGATCCATCTCCTGACCTATCCTTCTATGGTCTCTCTTCATTGCCTCCTCCCTGTTTCTTAGAAATTGATCGAGCATTTTTTTGTCAGGGAAAGCTGTACCGTATATCCTTATCATTCTTTTTCCGTTTATCTCACCATTATAAGTCGTGCTTGCGACTGATAATAGCTTAAAGGCCTTTATGAAACCAGTCGATGGTACATGCGGTCCACGGCAGAATTCATAATAATCGCCTTCCCTGTAAACCGTTGCATCATCATCGGCGTTTTTTAATATTTTATCTGTTTTATACGGATTATTTCTAAAAAGATTTAGTATATCATCCCTTTTCATTGTATACTTTTCTATTTTTAGATCTTTTTTTATAATTTCGTTCATCTTTTCCTCTATTTTTGGAAAATCTTCGGTTGAAACTGGCTGCATGTCAAAATCATAGTAAAAACCATCAAGGTTTTCATTGCTAGTATTTGGAAGTGCATTGTAAAGCTCCACCACGGCATTTGCCAGGACGTGCGCCGTAGAATGCCTTAATATGATTAAACCATCATCAGAGTAAACATCGATTAACTCGGCATCACCATCCTCAGGGACCTCATCTGAAAGATCAAAGAGTTTCTTATTCATTCTTGCTGCAACTATTCTTTGATGTAACTTTTCTGGAACGAGATCCGAAAACTTTTGACCTTTTGATACCTTTAAAATAATATCTGCCATTCTCTGTAAATATTTAATTAATATATTAAGATTACATGATATGCATAATATAATAGTGAATGGAAATAGCCTTGAAAGCATGAATTTAATATTAAAGCAGATAAAGAATCTAAAGGATTCAATGCCTGATGCAAATATAGAGGTTGTTTTTACGAGATCCGCAGTTAAGGCACTACTAAAAAACTACGAAAATATAGATAAAATTAAAGATTTAATAGATAAAGGCATAAATTTTATAGCCTGTGAAAACTCACTTAAGGAGCTAAAGATAGATAAAAACCAGCTTGCTGAAAATATTCGAACGGTGCCTGCCGGTGTTAGGGAAATAGTCGAAAAACAGGAGGCTGGATATTCATATCTTCAGTTATGATCAATAATGTTTTGTTTCAAATTTATAAATTTATTAATAATTATTAGACATTAAGATTTAATGATAACACTTGTTGGTGGGACGTTTAATTGCCTTCATATAGGCCATAAAAGACTTTTAAAAACGGCAATATCATTTAAAGATCATCTTATAATAGGCCTTACAAGCGATGAATACACAAGAAAGAATAAGAGTTATAAGATACCTTATGAAAAAAGAAAAATGAACCTGGAAAGGTTTATTTCAAAATACACAGAGAATTTTACAATAAGGACAATTGAGAGTTCATATGGAAGCACACTCGAGGTTAAAGAGCCTGCACGGATTGTGGTCTCACCTGAA
>JAKAYN010000090.1 GCA_021826785.1 Thermoplasmata archaeon
TAAGATCGTTAAAAACAGGTGGTATCATGGTTATTATAGGCAATGTTAAACCTGCAAATGCCGAGCTGCCAATAGGTTTAATAATCATGAAGGGCAATAAGATCATTGGCAGTTTAAGCTCAACAAAAAGTGATGTTTCAGAGGCTCTTAGACTATCAGCTGAGAATAAAATAAAGCCAAAAATCTTTCAAAAAATATCAATAAATGATGTAAATAAGGCATTTAACGATATGATAAATAAAAGGAACAATGGCAGGATTTTAATAGATCTTGATAAATAATTTATTTGGAAAATACTAAATACAATGAAATTGATTCATTTTTAATGGCTGTTGTACCAAAAAGATCGATAGCACCAAGGACTGGATTCATTTACAGAAAAAAGAGAAAGCACTCATCAAGGCAGAGGTTTGAGCCCGGTTACATAACAAGGCAGAGCGAGAAGAATAAAAAGGAAAAGGAGAATATAGCCAATTTAAGGAAAAAGCTTAATAAGTGCAGAAACAGAATGGACTGTGTAAAAAAGGTTATTAAGTCATCGAATCTGTGTTTTCATAATCTAGGTGATAACAATGATAGAATATACCTAAAGAATGGCGGTTACTTCTATTTGTATGAAAACAGATGGTTTTATCATAAAAAGCATTAGTCCCATTTTTTCTCCCATGCCTCAAGATTATCTATTACAGGTTTAAGATCCTTACCTTTCTCTGTAAGTGAATACAATACCGAAAACGGCTGCGTTGAGGTTACATTTCTTGATACAATGTTGGCAGCCGAAAGCCTCTTTAATGCGCTTGATAATGTTTTTGAACTTATACCGTTTATGGACTTTAAAAGCTCGTTAAATCGCATATCCTTTTCAAGCAGGAACCTTATTATTATAATGTCCCACTCACCACCGATGTCCTTTATAGCCGATGATAATGGGCACTTCATCTTTTCATTGATCATGTTTATAGTAATATATCAGATGTATATAAAGTATCATAAAGTATTTAAATATATATAATATATTAGATTTACAAAGGAAACCATGGTGATTTATATGGAAAAAACTGTTGAAAAAATAATAAATGGAAGGTATACATATGACGGTGCTGGTGTAAAATTAATTAGGGTATTTTCAAACATAACAGATTTAACAGATCCATTCCTGCTCCTTGATAATTTCGGCTCAAATAAAATAGATGATTATATTAATGGATTTCCATGGCATCCCCACAGGGGCATAGAAACGGTTACATATGTTTTAAAGGGCAGAGTTGAGCATCAGGACAGTGAAGGCAACAAGGGCGTTATTTACCCTGGTGATACACAGTGGATGACCGCCGGCAGTGGTATATTCCATGAAGAGATGCCAAAGTATATAGAGGAAAATAAAAATATATATCCGGATATGGCCGGTTTTCAGCTCTGGGTGAATTTACCAAGGAATAAAAAGATGACAACGCCTGTTTACAGGTCATTAAATGGGAAAGATATACCAATTATAAATATAGAAAACAGTAAAATAAAGCTAATTGCTGGAAGATTTGGCAAGGATTATGGCTACTATGATGGTGGAACACAGGATGTAACGTACATGCATGTTATATTAAACGACGATGAAATATTATTTAAAACCAAAGAATCATATAGAACAATATTGTATGTGTTTGATGGTTACATAATGATAAATAATAATAAATATCAAAAGGGAGATGCCATTATATTATCAGAATCCGGCGATAGCATAACTGTTTATGGTAAAGGTGAGTTTCTCTTCATGAGCGGAAAACCATTGAAGGAGCCTGTTGCCTGGTACGGCCCGATAGTCATGAACACAATTGATGAGATAAATCAGGCAATAATAGATCTTAGAAGGAACACATTTGTTAAGGAGAAAAATCCAATATTTGAATCTTAAAATACCTTTATCGCCATTGCCTCCTTTGGTGATATTGATACATAGCCATGGCATATGATATTTATTGTATCATTTTTTTCTATTCTTACCTCACTGCCAGGTAATGCGTTAATCTCCACAAGCTTTTTTAATATTGATATATCCTCGTATGTGATTCTTGATATCTTATAATTACCTGATTCCACAGAAAATATAGATTTATCATTTATTTTTTCATTGGGATCTATTGGATTTCCATGCGGGCATTTTTCTGGATTTCCAAGGTTCTTTATAACATATGGGACGTACTTGTCGTTTATCGCATGTTCAAGATCCATTACCTCTGAATCGGTTTCCTCCCATGGAACTTCAAAGATCTTTAATGCCATGACCTCCGCCACCCTATGCCTTTTTATTACCGGATATGCTAGCTTCAGCCCTTTATCAGTTAGTAATATATCACGGCCAATGCTCTTCACCAGGCCACGGTTTCTCAGTTTATCAATATACTCTGAAACCGTTGGCATCGAAACCTTTAATCTTTTACTGATCATTGATTCATTTGCACTGCCAAAGGCATCAATATTATTGTATATTTCCTTGAGATAATCCTCAAGATTGTTCTTGAAATTCATATATACATATTATAAAATTTATAGATAACATTTTCCATCATTTTGTGTTTAATTTTTTGTAAAGCTCTGCTATTTCAGAGACATCCTTTGAACCCAGGTTCATTTTAAGACCAATCTTCATCATTGTATTGTTTAACTGTACGATTGGCAGCTCGTCTATTCCAAATTCCTTTGAGGAATTTAATGCCATTTGTATAACATGCTGTGCAAGCTCAAGTGAAAATGATGCCTCATATTTTGAAGATATCTGCCATGGGAGTCTAAACAGTTCAACGGTGTTTGCACCACCAAGCGATAATGCCTTTATGGCTATATCTTTATCAATGTTTGTTTTTTCAATAACAACTGAGACCTGGCCTAGAAGGTCAACTATTGCGGTGCCAATCATATTGCTTATGAGCTTCATCATTGTGGCCTGCTCATGAGTTCCTATAAAAACGTGTGTTCCAAGTGCATCAAATAATGTTTTTAATTTGTTATATGATTCAATGTCGCCACCCACAAACATTGCAAGATCACCCTCATTTGCCTCTTTTGGGCCACGTTCCAGCCTGCATGTTATGTAATTCTTTGAGTTATTTACAATTGCAAGATTTTCATGCAATTCCTTTATATCAAGCGTTGTTGTGTCTACTATCATGCATTGATCTTTGTATTTTGAAAGCGCCTCCTTTACCTCAAGACCTGTTGGCAACGAGAAAATAACAGCATCATTATTATAAATATCCTCCATGGATTCTGCAGGCCTAAAGTTTTTTAAACCGTTGAAACGGCCATAGGCAATTTTGTTAACATCATAGCCTGTAACATTAAAACCCTTCATTAAGAGTGTATAGGCCATGCCACTGCCCATCCTTCCAAGACCAAGAACACCAACGTTCATGTTGATATAAATATAATATGAATATTAAACTTATTATAAAGCTAAAAATTCTTGAATAAAAATAATCAAATACGTTTATATATATAGTTATCAATTAAGAATAAATGAGTATAAGCGGTATAATAGTTGCCGTTATTAATTTCGTTGAATACGTAATAATAAAGCTCGGATACCCAGGTGTTTTCTTTTTAATGCTTTTGGAGGGTATGCTTTTACCTGTGCCATCAGAGGTTGTGATGCCATTCTCCGGTTATCTTGCATTTTATGGCATGCTTGATCCTTTCAATAGATATATATCGATAATAATATTATTAATTGTTGGCACCGTTGGCAACCTCACAGGAGCACTTATAGCATATTTTATAGGCAAGTATGGCGGCGATGCATTTATAATAAAATATGGTAAATATTTACTTTTGAATAAGGATACAATAGATAAATCAAAGGTGTGGTTTGAAAAATACGGTAAATTATCGGTTTTCACAACAAGATTTCTACCAGTGTTCAGAACTTTTATATCAATACCTGCAGGCATAGCAAACATGGATATAAAGCAGTTTTCAATGTATACAATAGCAGGTGATCTCGTATGGGATTCAATATTAATATACCTCGGCATAATTCTAGGTTCAAGGTGGCACGTAATATTGGGATTCTTTAACAATTTAACATACATAGCAATAGTAGGATTTATAGCCGCCATAATAATTGTATATTATTACCTTGCAATAAAGCCAAGGAAGACTTTAAACAAATAAATAATATAGTAGTAAATAATATCTATATATGTTCACCGATTCCTACGATGAGGTAAATAAATCATTTAAATTCCTTTTAATTTCAAGGGCTGCGAGATCGGTTTCCCTAATATTTGTTACATTATCGTTATCACTTTACCTTCACGCATTGCATTATCCAGTAACTTTTATAGGTTTATTATACGTTCCAATAACGCTTTTCAACGTGTTTCTAACGTTTTTTCTTGGAACTGCTGGAGACCGCATAGGATATTCAAGAATACTGTTTATCGG
>JAKAYN010000091.1 GCA_021826785.1 Thermoplasmata archaeon
TGACAGCACCAAGGGTAACAACACCATCAATTTCATTGTTCATTAGCAATTTTTTAATTGCAAGTGGCATATCAAATGTGCCAGGAACCCTTAATATTTTATGGATCTCAACACCAAGGAAATCAGCATATGACCTTGCCCTTTCAAGCATCATCATTGTTATATCATAATTATACTCTGCAACGACTATACCAATTTTTATCATTGTTAACACCTAATGCCTGTGACCTGATCCAGTACCTGCAGGTCCCTTGTCAGGAAAACCCTGCCTTAATCCCATGCCCGCATGCTCTGTTAATTTTTCCTTGTCAAATAACAGATAATAAACGTTTAGGGCATGCTCCCTGGCCCGCATATCACACAGCCATGCAAGTTCATTATCATCCTTTGCCTCATCCTCATGAACGAAGACCTCAATGATGTGTTTCTTTTCCTGAAGCTGAACCTCCATTATCCCTGTTGATGCTATTTGTGCCGAGATCTTATCAACTGGCATTGGCCCTGGCATTCCAAAGGCCATTACTATATCGCAGTGATAATCCTCAAAGAGTATCTTTGCGGCTACCGGTATGTCTTTTATGCCTGGAACTGTATACCTTTCAAAGGTAAAGCCAGTACCTGTTTTCTCAAGTTCGTCCATGGCCGAAGATGCCATATCATACCTTGCAAATGTTGTATCAACAATGCCAATGACCTTCAGTTTTTATCCCTCCAGTTAGATATTATCTCATCGCCTGTTATAAAAACATAATTATGAGATCTTGCGTATTCTTCTGCCTCTGATCTTGTCATTGATCTTCCAGTATCAGAAAGCATCTCAACAATTGTTGCCGACGGTATTAAACCTGAAATCTCAACAAGATAGGTGCTTAGCTCTGTATGGCCGCGCCTTGTACTAAAATAATTATCACTTGCTATCAAAATATGTATGTGACCTGGAGCCCTAAAAAGTCTTCCAAAGTCTTTGTAATCCATGGTATTTTTTTGAAGATTATCTATGTATAGAGCAATGTCGTTAATGGTTTTTGCCCTGTCAACATCAGGTATTCCAGTAAATGTTTCCCTTGAATTAACAGTTATTGAAAATGTGCTGTTTTTATCGTACTTCATGTCGCTTGCATCTGTTATATTTGGTATTTTTATGGTTTTACTATAAATATCCTCAATGTATGGCAACCCTGTTGCCCTGGCGTCGTTCATCCTTATTGTTGTGCATATCAGGCCACCTCCGTCCTTTCTCATTGTTCTTATTGATTCCGGCTTGACAAACTGCGATGCAAAGACCATATCTGTTTCACCTTCCCTATCATCGGCATCGAAGATCATTACAGGCAGACCTGATCTAAGGGATTTAACAGCATCCTGGATCATAATGGAATATCGTATTATAATATTTAATATATTGGTATCTACTCATTATTAAGTAGTATTGCCTCATGGTAGTGCCTCTTTGTTACGATTTGATAGGGATTTAAAAGCTGATTTTTAAAAAATATGTATTTATTATTTATCTTTACATTATTTTTTAGCATGAATTCCCTTGGATTATCTATAACCATTTTTAGTATATCCTCAGGTGATATATAGCCATTGAACCTTTGATATCTATAAAGGAAATCCATCTCCATAAAAATATCAGGTATTGATGTAAAAACATTATCGGTACCAAGCATTAATTTTATTTTGTACCTTAAAAATCTTGAGTAATCTGGTCTTTTGCCGTAGAATATATTTGATCTTGTCGTTATGCATATATAAATATTGTTTTTTGATACCTCTTCCAAATCAGAATCACTGGCCTCGATACCGTGAACAAGCAAATCAGGCTTTAAGTCAATTATTCTTTTTATATTCTCACGCACATTCTCACTAAAGTGAAGGGCCATTATCTTATTGTTTTTATGTGCAGTTTCTGAGGCTTTTAATGCGGTTTCATAATCGATATCTGATATGGAGCTCAGGCCTATGCCGTCAGATGCCTTAATAATATCATTTAGGTTATCGTTTTTATATGGCCTGCCAAGTATTAAAGGCTTTATATGTCCTGTTTTTACATCCTTTAATATTTTTATTCCATTTAGACCATTCTCACGGAAATCAAAGAATGAAAGGGTTCCTATATATTCCATGTACTGCTCTGATCTTTTAATCCATTCCTTTATAGTAAGATCATTAGCGGATTCAAGAGCCCTGTGCTTTAGACCATTTGGCCCGACTATCTCTGGTAATGTTCCGGCAGGCTCATCCATTATGAATGAATCGCCTATATGTGTGTGCGCATTTACCGGCATTGGTATTAACGTTCCTTTAAAACCTTCCTTTTCTGTGAATTCAAAACTTTCAGTATCAAAATTACCCTTTATCATTGAGCCATTAAAATATATATTCCCAGAAACTATCATAAATGCATATTTGTTTAATGTATAAAATATATTGTTTATAACTTAAAAATGAGTAACCTAATTATAAGTAATATCCCAAAATTGTTATATAAGATTTAAATTAACTATTATGAGGCCTTACGTGATAATTAACGTTGCAATGTCATTAAATGGAAAAATATCATCATCCTCGGGCCGTTTTAGCATTTCAGATAGAAATGACTGGGATAGAACAATAAATCTGAGAAGAAACGTGGATGCGGTTTTAATAGGTGCCGGTACAGTTATAAGCGATGACCCGGAATTGAAATGTTCTAAAACCAGAATAATACTTGATGGTAACCTTAGATTAAATGATAATTACCGTGTTTTTGATGGTAAAATAAAAACATATATTATAACAGGCAAGGAGGGATATATAAAAAATTCAATAACATTAAAATTGAATGATTTAAGCATAAAAAATATATTAAGAGAATTGTATAAAAAAAATATAAAAAGTATACTTGTTGAGGGTGGCGCAGATGTAATAAAACAGTTCTTTTTAAATAAATTATTTGATGAATTTTATATTTATATAAATCCAGGAATAATATTATCAGGTATTCCACTATTTCAAGGCTTTGAAGTAGCAATTAATTATAATATATTAAGGCTTGATAATGGCATATTATTAAGCCTAAAAAGAGAATTTTAACACAAAATCATTCATTAAGATTAAATACAATTTGAATATATAAAAAGAAAATGTATGGTATTTCAGATTCGTTGCTTGCCCTCATGTTCATAGGTGCACTGTTAATTCTTGCCAAGATGGGTGAGGAGCTTTTCGAGAGGTTTAAGCTAGTTCCATATGTGGCAGCCGTTTTCATAGGAATAATCATTGGCCCTGGCGTCCTTGGGCTTATAAAGATACTGCCAAACACAAGTCTTTTTATATCGCTTGGCATAAACTTTCTGCTTTTTACTGGTGGCTCTCTGGAGTTTAAAGATATAAATACTGCAGATCTGTTAAAGGTAAAAAATATAATAACAGGTGTGCTTGAATTCATAGTGCCATTCTCATTAATATCATTAATTGTCTATTATATATTCCATAATGTAATTGTTTCAATGGTAACCGGCACAGTGACCGGAATGGCAAGTGCAGGTCCATTAACAAGGCTTTTAAGTGATACTGGTCTAAATAAAACCCAGGACGGTAATTTAATATTCAGGCAGGTGGTTGCCATCGAAATCAGTGCTGTTATACTATTCTCATTCTTATCTGATGTATACAGGGAAAAAATTACAGTTATTAATATTCTTATAATAGCCGCAGAACTTTTCTTATCAATACTCTTTATAATATTGTTTGGAAAATATGTTTTAAAGGGCTTTTTGGAGAGAATGGATGTAAGTGCCAAGGCGCATGAAACGATCATAGCCATAATAATATCATTTATATTGATACTTGGATTTATAGGCCAGTATTACGGTTTTAACTCTGCAATAGTGGCCCTATTTCTTGGGATAATCTTAAGGGATTTTATAAATGAAAGACCATTGATAGCAGAAAAGGTATCAACCATAACATATGGTTTCTTTGAACCTTTATTTTTTATAGGCCTTGGCCTTTACTTTGTAAAGGTAAGTTTATCATTAATAATTCTTGGGCTAATCATCTTTGCAATTTCATTCTTTATAAAGCCAATTGCAGGAATGGCATTCTCCAAATTTCTTGGAATTAAGGCATTAAGAAATGGCCTTGGAACATCTGTAAATGGTGGCGTGGATGCTGCATTGCTTGTTGTTGCACTTTCATTTTCTATAGTAAATAGGTACCAGTATTCAATAATCATGTTTGCAATATCATTGCTAACGCTCGCAGTACCACTGGTATTTAATATAGAAAATCCTGTAATACCATCCAATAATTCAAGATACGTATGGAATATTGTTGAGAAGCAGTTTAAAAACCTAAACCACTGCGAGATAGGTAGTGGTCGACATGCCGTCGCTGTAAAGAGAAGGTATCCGTTAAGCTTTGCAGTTAAGATGTG
>JAKAYN010000092.1 GCA_021826785.1 Thermoplasmata archaeon
GATCTTACGGCCTCTCTGGCGTACTCAACCTGAAAGAGTCTTCCGTCAGGAGAGAACACTGTTATAGCCCTATCATAAGCCATTTGACCTTGCTGCATTTATTCACCCTCTTATTCCTTTATTATAAATATATTATAAATATTTCCTATAAAGGATGCCAATTTAAATTATTAACTTTTCTTTAAAGATTTACATAGAAAACTGTTAATAACCATTAGACAAAAGCATAAATATTGATATAAAAGCTGAGAACGATGCATCTATTATGGCCGCAGTTGATATTAAAAATGGCTTGGGCACATCATATAAAAGATGCATGAATGGATTTTTCTTTGGATCGTATCTATCAAGATGTATATCGTATCTATCATAGTATTCCTTTATATGAATACAGAAATTATTAATATTTGCCCTGTAATCGGCTATCTGCCCGCATGGCAGGCCAACGCTCTTTCTGAAATTATTATTTATAATGTTTTTTGCATCATCGCTCTTTTTAACAGATATTATGGATCCTGCCATGAGCTCGTGCATGTACCTTTCAATATCCATAAAAATATATTGTATATCAATATAAAAATATTGGCAATGTTTATAAGAATTAAAAATATAATAATCCATGATTTCATATGATAAATCGTTAAATTATTTTTCAATGTATTACAAATCAAAGCATTTAATAATGCCAGATCTTATATCAAAAAGGGAGATAGGCTATATACCATTCTCAGGAAGCATGATCAGGCATTTATCATTTAAAAGTTACAAGGATGTGGAAAATTTTGTGAGAAAAACCGTGCCAAAGCATCTTTACTATTCTTCAGCATATTATATTAACCCTGGAGAAAAAAGAATGAATGATAAGCTCTGGGAGGGTGCTGAATTAATATTTGACCTTGATGCAGATCACATACCAGGATCTGAGAACATGAAATACGAGGATATACTTGCCGAGGTAAAAAAGCATGTTTTAAGGCTTTTGAATTATCTTACCAATGACCTTGGCTTTGATGAGAATAATATAAAAATCTATTTTTCCGGCGGTCGTGGGTATCATGTACATGTTATATCTGATGATGTTTATACGCTTGATTCTGACGCAAGGCGTGAGATTGGCAATTATATAAAGATCGAGGATTTTAACATAGATAATATAATAAAAGCATCTAGGGATAGGCCTGAACATGGTTTTGTAAAAAGATTCAACGATTATGTATCATCTATTTATAGCGATGAAAACCTTTTAAGCAAATTTTACAGCGGTGATTTCGATAAATATTATAAATCCCTGGATACCTATAGGAATGGCAAAAAAAAGATAGATATAATGAGAGATAAAGGCTATGAGAAATTTGGTGTGATTACAAAAAGGGACGTTGAAGTTCTAAACAATATATTAAAGGATTTCAAAGTTAATTATTCTGCAGAGATAGATGAGCCTGTGACAACGGATATACACAGATTAATAAGATTTCCAGGAAGCCTGCATGGTAAAACTGGGCTAATGGTAACGCCGGTAAACATCAATGAGATTAATGAATTTAACCCTTTAAATATGGCTGTTCCCGATATATTTATGAATAAATATGAATACATACATTTAAATGATGATTATCAAATAACAATGATGAATGAACATTTTGAGCTAGAATCAGGCGATAATAGAGTTCCATTATATCTGGCACTCTTTTTAAATGGTATGAAAATTGGTAATTTTATAGAAAAAAAATAAATTTACTGGTTTAGGTACTCTCTCCAGCTTGTGCCTTCCATCATTGGGTTTAATAATCTTATGTATGGTCCTCTTATTAATGTATCCAAGACCTTGTCGTGCAATACCCTTGTCTCGTGCTTGAATAGTACCCTTGCTATGCCGAACTGTGCATCCTGTGGTGATGCCCATTCCATGTGGACGAAGTACTCTGGTGGTGTTGGCTTTGCCTCCTCGTATGAGAATGCACCCTCCTGGTGCTGTGGTACCTCGCCGTTTGATTCGAGTGCCTCGTGTATGCCCTGTGCCTTTAGCTGGAAGCTTCCAACTGCTGATACACCGATTTCCTTTAATATCATGTATCCAAGGAAGCCTGGTGCGTTTCTAAAGTCCTTCATAACCTCAACTATGTTGCTTTCAAAGTCCTTTTCCATGCCTTTCTTTACTGTGTGCTCTGAAAGCGCTATGGTTCTTCTTCCATATGGCTGTGATATTGGAGGCACACCGCTTGGATCCCCTGCGGCAAATTTCTTTCCAAACATAACTGTGAAGTCCATCATATCCGTGTTCAATGGCATGTCTGCATCAACTATTTCGAATAATGGCTCCCATGGGCCGTATACAACCTGGCTCAGGCATGATGAGAACAGTCTGAATATTGATGAGAAGTTTTCTCTATGCATGTCTTCATGGTCTTTTATATTCTTCCACATTGTGTACTGGTAAACATTCATTGTGCTCATCTTTGTCATATCCATGCTTGCGCCACCGTATCTTGTTCCGAGTGGTATAACACCGAACTGTACATGGTTCTGAAAACCTACAAATCCAGGATGGCGGGCTGTAACCATGCAGACCTTTGGGCCGACCTGCTGAAACATATTCATTGTTGTCTCATTATTTAGCATTTCCACAATATTTATTGCAACATATGGCTTTGGCATTTTTTCACCATAATATGTATCATTAATTCATATATAAGTCTTTTTTTCATAATTCAAGAAATAATAGAAAATATACCTTTTATAACGAAATAATTTATTTTTAACATGAAAATTTAAAAAAATATAAAAAAATAACTATAGATATATCATAATTATATAAATATATAAAAGTAAAAACATAGATCTGCCATTAATATAAAAAAATATAATATTTATTGGCCTTATAAATGGATTTTTTAAGAGTTTTTATTATATTATTCATAAATATGATTTTTATTCATAAAAAAGTCCTTTAATATCCTGTATGTCATGCCAAAGATAACATGTTTGTTAATGATATATGTATTATTAATTTCTTTTAATTCATTCATCGATGCCCAGAAGCATTCTGAAACCTCCTCATCTATTCTTATATCTAATGTTAATGGTTTTGCAATAAACGCTGCAACTGTAAGATCCTTTCTATTGCCAGGAGAATAAATACCAAGAAAATCTATTATTTTTATTTTTAAACCTACCTCCTCATATGCCTCTCTTAATGCGGCTTCCTCGCAGGTTTCATTAGACAATCGGTGCCCGCCTGGAAGTGCCATATGGCCAGACCATGGATCCCCAAGCCTTATCTGACGCTTTATTAAAAGTATACTTTTATTGTTAATTATCAATGAAACTGAAGCTTTACATTCCATTAAATAAAAATGTCAATAATTATTAAAAAATTTCTTAAATGGATGAAATGCCCGGAGTAAGCCCCCTTCTGTTCACCTTTTAGGCTGGCAACATTCGACTATGCGTCTTACCTGGGCCTCAGGATAGTGCTCACAGGCCCATCTTAGACTTGCTCCATGCGGGGAGAGTTCTCATCGGTAACCGGGGAACGTCATCTTTACGAATCATACTTTTTACCCGGACCGTTTATTTCTTTTCTCTTTACCATCCCTCTCGGGATTCCGTTTTTCAACGGACGCATTCTATCCAGGAGGGGGGACTTTCCTCACCTTTACGGCGTCGGTTGCCCTCGGGCTTTTCAATACCATATATAAAATTTTTAGATAATCTTTTTGTAATCTTCTATGATTTTATTAATGCTTTTTATAAAGTCATCATCAGGAATGTTCTTCTTTCTTAGTCTAAAAATAATTCTTATAATATTTATTATTATGTCAATATTATCATTAACGACATCTTTTAGTATGTAAAAATCATCCCTGCTCGATAGTACCTCCAAAAATGGTGCATCCTCACTCAGTGAATTTTTTACAACGTTTGCCTTTATTTCAAGGCTCAACGATTTCATGTTTTCTATGTATTCCTTCCCCTTTTCGGTTAGTTTATAAATCTTTTTACGACCGTTTATTTCAAATTTGATCAAACCTAGTGATATTAATTTGTTAAGTGCAGGTATTAATGTTCCATTTGATATGTTTTTTCCTGTTGATTCATTTATTAATAATTTTGATAGTGAATAGCCTGTCATATCCTGAAAACTCAGATAGTAAAGTATTCTTAACTGATATCCCTTTAAATTTATCATAAAAATCATTTTAAAAATATATTAAATAAATTTATTCTTTTTTGTTTTCGTTCTTTGTTTCCTTTTTTCCTCTTCTTGATCTGGCAGCAACGATGCCAACAAGTATTAACACTATGACTATTAGCACCACTATAATTATATAAAGTGGATCGGTGAACGTTTTTGCAACCTTCTGTGATATTGTCGGTGTTA
>JAKAYN010000093.1 GCA_021826785.1 Thermoplasmata archaeon
AAAAAGCTGTTTTTATCTATTTTTAATTAACAATCAATATATAAGTATTCAATAAATTATATATTTATCAAAATATACAAAATTGTAACAAATACAATAATTAATAACATTTTATAAAATTTTTAATATTATATAAAAATATTTTCAAAATTAAAATGAAAAAATGTTAATACATTTTTAAAATGTAGTATGAGATGAACAGGTCTCTTAAAAAGGATTCACTAAATGTTTATAATATAATTTTTCAAGGTGTTGCCGGTTCGGCACCGGCTGGTGCCGCTGTTGCAACATTGACTGGTTCTGCAGCCTTTGCCCTTGGATCTTTGCCACTTTCAGCTGTAATTGCCTTTATTATAGTTTTAATAAATGCTGTTATTATAAATAGAATATCAAAACATGTTGCTGGTGCAGGTGGCTACTATGCATACGCCAGGGAAGGGCTTGGCGGTTTTGCCGGTATATTAACGGGCTGGATGTACATAATGTATCAGGTCATGTCGCTTGCATTCATAGCACTGAGTGTTGCTGTATTCTTGCCATCGCTTATTGAAACAGTATTCAAATTTTATTTACCATCATATCTATGGTTTATTCTTCTTATTATAATAATATCATTTGGATACTTTGTTTCGTTTTCAGGCGTCAAAAACTCTGTTAGATACGCAATGGTAATGGCCACAATAGAGGTTATTGTAATATCAATATTAAGCATACTTATAATTACAATAAAACCATCAATAAACACAGCAAGTGTATTCACGCCTGTTTATGCAAAGGGTGGCTTTACAGGCGTTATGCTTGGCGTTCTATTTATGTATACCGCTTTCTCAGGATTTGGTACTGCAACGCCTCTTGGTGAGGAGGCACAGAACGCAAAAAAGGTTATAGGCCTTGGTGTTGTTATTTCTGTAATAGTTCTTGGTTTATTCTTTATACTTGCATCATATTCCTTCACCGTTGGCTGGGGTCCATCAAACATGCTAAGCTATTCCCAGGAGCGTGTTCCAGGTGTTATCCTTTCAGAGAACTACCTTGGACTGGCAGGTGCAATAGTTGTAACGGTATTATTTGTAAACAGTCTTTTTACAGATTCTGTTGTTTTTACAAACTCTTTATCGAGGGTTGTTTTTTCGATGAGCCGTGATAATGTGCTTCCTGGAATTCTATCAAATGTCCATTCAGAGAGAAGGACACCACATGTTGCAGCCGGGTTCATGGCGATAATTGGCTTTATAATATCTGTAATAGCCGTTATAACACTCGGAGGCTTCAAGGCCTTTCTTTACATGGGTATAGGCGCAACACTAAGCGCTTTAATTGTTCATATGATTGCAAATGCATCGCTACCTGGGATAATAAATAAGATGAAACAGAGAATAAACATTTTTATGGATATTGTCTTACCTG
The DNA here is from genome assembly GCA_021826785.1 of Thermoplasmata archaeon. Taxonomy (GTDB): domain Archaea; phylum Thermoplasmatota; class Thermoplasmata; order Thermoplasmatales; family Thermoplasmataceae; genus Picrophilus. Next base: position 1,408 of record JAKAYN010000093.1, read on the forward strand.
CGATATCAATAGGAATACTTGGTTTTGTATTCTATGGCAGCTTTATAAGCATAGATAAAATAGTTATAATAGCATCAATAACCTTTGGTGTCTGGCTCCTGCTTGGAATTATTTACTCTTTAATATTCGGTAGTAGACGTACCCACACGGCATTAGAATAATCTATTAATTTTTATAAATACATAATTAAAATTTTATTAGAAATTAAGTTTCACTTAAATATTACAAATTAATAATCCATGAATGAAATATATTCATGTAAAGATTCTTGCGCTCAATATTTTTATGCTTCTTGCAGTAACATTTACCATGCGGGCCACAACAAACATGCTTATGACAATTATACCAGTGTTTACAAAATATGTTATAAATGCAAGCGTACTTGATGTTGGACTTACCGCAACACTTGCCGGCATAGGAGCGTTAATATCAAACATGTTTGTAAACGGCAGGATCAAAATAAATAAAACTCCAATTACAATATTTTTGTTTTTACTATTGATGACGATATCAATATTCTTCCTTATCTTTGCATCAAATATCTATGAGGTATTTATATTATCGCTTGCAACAGGCCTTTCCATGGGCGTTGTTCAAACACTTTTAATGACATTAATAACAACGCTTGCACCAAGAAATTTAAGAGACAGATACATAGCAATGTTCACGGCATCCTTATCGTTGAGCTTGATCATAGGAACACTTGCACAGGGATTAATAGTAAAATACATAAATGTAAGAACCGCATTTATAATATTCTTCTTTGTATCACTTGCATCAACATCAATTATGTTCGCAGCCTCAAAAAGGATAAAAATTGAGTCCACACACGCAAGAAAGATCAGATTTCATGACATTATATCAAAATCATCCAGCGCTTTAAAAAATCCAAAGGTTCAGTTTGCGTTATCGGGCAACATATCATATGCCTTTCCGTTCGTTTTGATTTTAACATACGGAAGCATTTTTGGTAATGAATACGATAAGATCAATCCATCATCCTTTTTTTACATACTTGCAGCATTTTTCTTTGTATCATTTCTGGCAAGATTTTACATGTCAACGCACAGCATTAAAAGGAAGGAGATATTAATGTACATATCATTTGTTCTTGGACTAATAGGTTATATTATAATAGGAATAAGTTCATATTATATTGTATTCCTCATTGGTCTTATAATACTTGGAATTCCACATGGCACAATATATCCTGTATCCAGCTATTTTCTATCCAATTCTGTTGATAACGAGGATCTAAACATTGTTTACTCAATGTTCTCATTTATAATGAATACAATTGCCTTTGTTATACCTTTTGTTTATGGATTAATATCAAGGCTCTATGATTTAAGAATCGCATCACTTTCATTATCAATACCAATGGCCCTTGTTATAATATACGCCGTAATATCAAATATAAGGAGCGACAGATCAGTGACATCATCACCTGGATAATTAGCTTAAAAACTATGCTTATTAAATTAGTTTTCTCAGGCAGTCAGGGCAGAAACAAGAATCACTTATTAATGAAAGCATTTTAACATCGTCCTTTTTTATATGCATTCTGGAACACCAGCACATTATACCGCCGCATTCAAACTCGGCACCGCAGCCGGGGCATACCTTTTTCATAATACATTATAAATTATTTATATAACAAATTTTGCCTGTGATAAAATTTAATGAAAAATTATAATATAATTTTATCAATTCCAAATATAAACATGGTTGCAAGATACACGGCAGCGCCGGTAATGGCAAAGATGAATGTATATCTGGCCGTTAATTTATCCAGCTCACCGCGTTTTATATTTTTATTGTTAATTGCTATTCTTGCAAGATAAATGGCTATTGGCAACGTTATAAAAACTGAAAGCATTGGTAATAGCCTGTAGGAGAGATAGAATGCGATGCCTATTAAAATATACGGTATGTATATTAATATAAGGTAGTATATCATCGATGTTTTCTCTCCAATAAGTGTCGCTATGGTTTTTACATGTGCATTTTCATCATCCTTTATGTCACGCCAGTTGTTACTGTGAAGTATGCTTAATGTTAGTATTCCAACCGAGAAGGCTATGAATATTACTGGAATGTTTATTATTCCACCCTGAAAGACATAGCTACCAAGAAATATCACAGACCATATTATAAACACTGAAAAGTCTCCAAGCGCTATTCTCTTTAAGCCTATCTTTGGTAGATTATATAGTATTCCGCCAATAAGGCCTATGGCAAAGTAAAATACTATTGAGGGCCTTATATATATAGCGTAAATGCCCGATATAACAGCCAGAATTAACATTATAAAAGAATAATAAAATGCCTTATGCTCGGGTATAATTCTATCTATAAAAACTCTTGTGCTAGTCATAGATAGCTTATTATCATTTCCAGACTTAAAATCAAAGTAGCCGTTTAATATATTAAAAGAAGCCTGCGCAAGCAAAATACCGATTATTGATAATAAAAGCAGAAATAAATTTATCCTTGTGGCAAGCACTGCACCAAGTAATATGGCGGCAACACTCTGCTGAAAGCTCCATGGCCTTGTTGATATAAATAACGGATGCTGTTTCTCAGTAAATTCATTTAAATTTATATCAAGATCAAATTTTTTAAACTCTGTTCTCATGTCTATAACCCTTATAAAATCAGGTATTAACCTTGCAATGTAAACTGTGCCATGCTTCATAAACTGCGCATCCTCAGGAACCTTGTAAAGTAATATACCACGCTCCCTGTCGAAATCTGCCGGCTCGCCAAGAATCTCAACATGGCCAGACCCTTGAACGATTATTGATAATTTATTGTTATCAATTTCAAAGCTTACGTTATTATTTTTGTATATATTTTGAATTGTAAGGCCCTTTTTCTCTATAAAAAATATGAAACCATGATCAAGTGCATAGTAAACCTTTGTGCCCCAGAGTTTTACGCCATCAGTTGAAAGAATCATGGTT
>JAKAYN010000094.1 GCA_021826785.1 Thermoplasmata archaeon
TGCCCTGGCAGATTGCTTCCTATCTTCACATCTATATGACCCGTTGGAACCCTTAAGCTTACATTGGCTTCATCTGTGCTTCCCGAGGCTATCTCATTAGATTTATCTATATTATATGGTTTTATATTTACCTTTTTTAATTCGTCTTCTAATATACTATCTATTGTATAATTATGTCTGTACTCACTGTACACAGGCATCAAGTCTTTTACAATTAATTTTGTGCCAAAACCATCCGATATGGATTTTACAAGCCTTTTTACCTTTGCAACAAACCTTGTAAGAAAATCATAGGATGTAGATCTTAAATCCACCTCCAGAACGGCTTTATCTGGTACAACGTTTGATGCTTTTCCGCCTTCCCTTATTATCATGCCAATGACTATATGCTTATCATTTCTTGCCCAGCTTCTGATACTGTTTATTGCATTGTATGCTGCAACAAGGGCATCAAGTGCATTTATACCATGGCATGGTGATGCTGCCATATGCGATGCTTTTCCAATGAATGTGAATTCAATCTCCGCATCTGCAAGTGCACTGGAACCAACAGCCCAGCGATCGTCTGGATGCATTCCAATGATAAAATCTAGATCATCAAAGGCGCCTTTTGATGCCATTATGGCTTTGCTGCCTGCATAGGGGCCAATACCCTCCTCTGATGGCGTTCCAAAAACAATGATCTTTCCCGATTTTATTATTTTTGATAGTATTATGGCCGTTCCATAGGCCCATGCAGATATTAAATTATGCCCGCAAGAATGGCCATTCGGCAGCGCATCATATTCTGCAAGCAAACCAACGTATGGCCTTCCATCACCAAATTCGGCCCTAAATGCCGTATCCATGTTCATAAATGGCCTTTCAACGTAGAATCCAGCATCCTCAAGCTTTTCCGAGATTAAACCTGAGGACTTATATTCCGTGCTTCCGAGTTCAGCAAATTCATATACTGATTTTGACAATTTTAATATATCATCTTTATAATCTAAGATATAATCATCAACTGATCCCATGAAGAATAATATCTGGGCTCTTTATAAATCTTTTATTATTAAATACTACCAAGCTGTGATTTTATAATGTCAGAGCAGTATTCTATGAATTTCTTTTCAGTACCAACTGGTATAACAGCACCAGCGGCTATATCGTGGCCACCACCGGAGCCACCAACCTTTTCTGAGGCCCCCCTCATAACAAGCGATAAATTAAGCCCTTTTGAAACCAGGTGCCTTGTGCCCCTGGATGAAACCTTTACATTTTCCGTGCCGGCATTAAATCCTATTATGGGTTTTTTAACATCAAAAAGATATAATGCCATGGTTCCGGTTATTGGGCCTGCCATTTCTGATTCAGGAGCGTAGAAATACCTTAAATAATCGTTTTCGCTTATATTATTTTTTGATCTGTATATGTAATCTATTAGCTTTGTCTTAAAGATCTTTCTATTCGAATGCATCTCATCCTCAACGCTCTTGTCTCCAAGGAAATACTGCACAGGTATCGAATTGGCACCTATTCTGCTGTTTCCATCAATGATATCGCTTAAAAGCTTTGAGGACATATTTATATCATCGAACATTATTACATCAGTTTCAAGGTATTTTATCCCATCAATGCCTATGTTCTGTGATAATAAATTCAATGATAAAGACCTTCCAAGTTTTAGCATCTCGTTGCCATCAAGATCATGGATGCGCTTTTCCGGATCTATATCCAATGATGAAAGAAGGTCATTTACATTATCAGGATGGCCTGTTAGGTTATAAAAAAACGGATCTGTTGAATATGTTATTGCCTCGGATATGTTTGAGCCATCAATGTTCAGCATGTGCACTGTCCTATTTTTATTGTATTCTTTGTAAATAGCCTCATTTAACCCCTTGAGTCCACCTATGTCCTGCTTATCGGCCATAACGCCTGATATAAAGAACGGTAAAAGATCCTTATTTTCATCATTAAGCGTCAGTGCCATAAGAAAAGCCATTGTGGCGCCGCAAGCCTCGTTTGTTCCGTTGTATCCAAAATCCCTGGCATTGATATTTATTCCAGGTGCCATAAAATCCCTGTGAAAATGATGGTCAAGTATAACGTAATTGCTATAATCAGATCTAAACTGTGCCTGATCAGATCCAGCATCAACAATAATGGTAAAAACATCCTTTTCCTCCTCGTATAGCTCCCTAAAGCCCTTTTCATCAAGGCTGCTAACATAGCTTAAATGGAATTTAATATTCTCCCTTTTTAATGCGTTTGTCAATATAATGGCGGAGCTTACACCATCACCATCATAGTGTGCAAGGATTCTAACATAATCATTCTCACGTATTTTATCTGCACCCTTTTTTAAAAGGTTGTAAAAATCATTATTTATTATATTACTAATCATTGCAGGACTCTCTCGAGAGACCAGTCTTGAGGAAGCCTTGATGTTCTCTTATAATACCTTATTAACCTTAACATCTTTGACATTATCAGCTGTGCCTTTCTTTTATTGTTCATGTCATGCTTGTTAAGTGAAAGGTGCTTCATTGCCCTTTTGTATCTTTCTATTAACGCCTGGAGATCCTCAGGAACATCTGATTCGAGATTATTGTCTTTTAATACCTGACCAAGCTTCATATGAAGTACCGGTCTTGTCCCTGGAATGGCATACTGATCCCTTAATTTTATACCTATCATGGATTTTGTCATTCCCTGTTTTCTCATCTTTATTATCATTTCCTTTATTTCATCATCACTGTACTGTATCCATGATGGTCTTTGCTTTGATTCTATACGTATTGATCCTGATTTTCCTCTCTTCCTGGTGTGCATTCGTGCCATATCTATCCATATGGTATTATTTTCATAAATTTATCCTTTTTTGTTTTATATTATAAAATCAAAAAACCCAAAAATTCTTAAATCAAGGTATTGTCATTCTGATTGTAACATAAGAATTAATTTAAAACATTATAAGACCATCTTAAAAATAATCAATTTATATAGATTTATTTTTTAAATAATATAAAATTACAATAAAATATGAAAAAGATTAATTCAATAATATTTTATATAAAAATTTCTTAGATTCGCCTTCAAAATCTTATATATTATTTGTGAGGTTTAAGCAGCAATAAAATGATGGCTTCTAATGGTTTTTATTAACATGGTTAACGAAAATAAAAATAACCATAAGAATGAAAAATACATATAAAACATGCAAAAGATAATAACTCCAAAAATGGGAGCACTGGGATTTGAACCCAGATCTACGGGTCTCTTCCTGTTTCATAGTTCCAGTCAATCATCATGAAATCAGTTGACCCTCTAGCTAATCACAAACTGACTGGAGCCCGCTAGGATGGCCTGATTACCCCATGCTCCCTGTATAGTGTATTATTTTTTAATATAAATATTATGGGTTTTGTGCGTCATAAAAAATCTATAAACTTTCATAAATATTAATTTAAAAAAATCAAAAATTTCAATGGGCCTGGCCGGGTTCGAACCGGCGACCTCCTCCGTGTGAGGGAGACGTCATACCACTAGACCACAAGCCCATGAACATCTAAATATCTAAATTTTATATTAACCTTTTTGAATATTTATTTATATGAAAATTTATAAATATATTTAAATAATTTAGCGTTTTGATATAAAAGTTTAAAAATATTAATTCAATGCATTATCTGGTTCTGCAGAAAGTATGCATGATTCATGAATGCATATGACGACACAGAACCTATAACTGGCCATGCCATAATGGGCTTCGGATTCAGTTTATGGTGTGTCACCCTGCTGTGAAAATCCGATCAGCGGCTGGCTATGAATTCCCTGTGGGTCAGGAAATTATGAAACGTGATTAATTTCCGTTAAAACAGGGAAAAGGTGAAATCATGGAAATAAAGGTGCAGAGTGATGATTTAGAATACGTTGTAAACACCGTAAAATCCTATGTAAATTCATATGAAACCGATGTTAATCCACTTTATATACGATTTTATTTCTTTGAAAGCGATAATCCTTTGCTTGATGAGAATTTTGATGAATTAAGAAAGATTCTGGTTCCCAAAGGATACGTACCGGCAGTTATTAAAGGTCCTGAGAACTATATAGAGGTTACAAGGAGGCCAAAGGAAAACTACAGGAGCATATATGTTAATATCATAATGCTTATATTAACATTTATTTCAACGATATACGTTGGCTCAATATACGCAGCCAGCTTTGTAAAGCCAGGTCCATTCTATGACCTTTATAAGCTATTGTATGGTTTTGTCTTCTTTTCACTGCCGTTAATGTTTATACTTGGAATACACGAAACGGCGCATTACCTTGTTGCAAG
>JAKAYN010000095.1 GCA_021826785.1 Thermoplasmata archaeon
CCGATCTTTTTACATCATTACCTATGCCTATATCCTCTATAAAGATTTTTCCTGAGTTTGATTCGTTCATATTGTCTTTTAAATCCGTGAATGTAACTGTTATATCTGGTTTTATTGATTCGTATGGAAATCCAGAAGGCACATCAATTGACAATACCTTTTTACCTGATTTATTAATTTTTCTTATCAATGATAGTTCAGGTTCCCTTGGATTTCCTGATATTCCTATGCCAAGTATTCCATCTATAACAATTTCACATGAATCTAGAAGCTCATTAATTTTTTCATATTTATAAGATATACCAGAATATTCATTGTATGCCCTCCTTGCCTCAGGTGTCTTTGGATCCTTTATTAATAAAAGATAAACCTCATTTTCATCAATTAAATATGACGCAGCACATATTGCATCACCGCCATTGTTTCCTGGACCAGCCATGACAAGAACCTTTCTGTTTTTTCCAAAAACGTTCTTAAAAACCCTTGCCACAGCCATTCCTGCGTTTTTCATAAGTGGATACGTGCTTCCATGGATATTTTTATAGTTAATATCATCCCTTTTTACATCAAGATAGTCCATGAACTTTTATAAAAAGAATATACTTAACCATTTCAATCGAAAACTTTAACTGTTTATCTTTTATTTATACTCATGGGAAGATTGGTTTTGCATGAAAGAAATAGACCATATGTTATAAAGATAGGCAACGAGGAAGTATATATATGTGGCTGTGGCCTTTCAGAGAATAAACCGTACTGTGATGGGCATCATACAAAAACTGTGAACGAGGGCGATAAAATATTTATATACAACCATGACGGCTCAAAGGTGGAAATAAGCTCATTTTATAATAATCCGTAACCGCTCAGCTCGCCTGTCATTAATCATAAAATCATAATTTTTATTTTTCATCATCGCGGATGGGGCTGTCCGGATTTGGACCGGAGTCTCAGGCTCCCAAAGCCCGTAGGATACCAAGCTACCCCACAGCCCCCTAAGCATGTAATTTTAAAATAATATATAATTTTTTCAGTTTTTAAAAAATAAAGATTTAATTTTTTGCCTCTGCCATTATCTTTGCTATTCTGTGGTTTGAGACAAAGCCATAGTATATCATCATTAATATTAGCCAGATACCGCCGCCAACTGATATGTAAAAGTCCATCGTCAGCACTGCTGAGTTTGTCACAACGTTTGGCACATAGACCTTTCCGCCGTAAACGTATGGGTAAACTATTAGTTCTAGGAATGTTACTGATACAATTGTGAATATTATATACAAAGGCTTGTACGATGCAACATAAGTTGTTTTTTTAATTGAGAATAGTATTGGTATTATCAATGTTAAAACTATTGGTATGACTATTAAATCCTTGTTGACAGAATGATCAGCCGATATTAGGCTTAGGTAAGTAAATGAATCTATTATTAGGCCTATTATAACAAGTATCAATGGTAAAAATCTTTTTGATGTGTTTATATCAACTGTTCTATAAAAGACCATGCCCATTCCTGATAGCAATATCAATGTGCCTATTATAAATCCATAGAGCTGTATCTTTGATAGTAACACTGAATAATTAAGAGAGCTTAATGCTGGCTTTGATATATTAACAACAGCTCCGTAACCTGATAGCATCACCGTTATAACGGAAAGCGCCATTAAGCCCATTATAAATGTTGCGATTGCATAGAATGTGTATAATTTTCTATCATCAAAGAGCCTGTTATCTTTCCATATGAATTCAGCGTATATTATTGTTGCATTTCTAACTATGAGGAAGAATATAAATATTGCAAATAGCGGGAATAAAGTATATGCCATCGGCGGTGCAAAGAATGGAACTACTGTCTCCATGTCAACAAGCCAGAGGACAAAGAATGTTCCAACAACCTCCCATGCCGGTATAATGTATTTAAGCAAATTATCTCTTATTTTTTCATTTTTAAAGCTTGTTATTAAAGGAACGGTTGACATGAGCTCACTTGTAAACATTGTTATCATGGATGCTATTATAACTATGAGAAAAATTACCTCGATTGGAGCTGAAAAAATAGGATTCATTTTTAAATCACCTCATGCCTGCCTTTGTTGGTACACCGCGGTTCTTTCTTTCCTCCTCGATCTTTATATCATCCTCGGCCATCTTTAAATCGTCATCGATGTTAGATAGTCTCATGACCTTGAATGCGTAGTAGAATGTTAATGGTAGTAACACTATGTAGAATATGATTATTGCAATTCCAAGCGGGAATACAACCGGTGATGTTGATGCGGCCTGCCCGATTGTCATGACACCGTAGACTCCAGGTATGCCGGTACCGCCGACAGGTGCCTTTATTATGAATGGTACCCTGCCAACCTCTGCTGTGTACCAGCCGTCCTCCATTGTTAATACACCAAGCACTGCAACAGCCATTGTTAATTTTAGTATTAATGGCCTTGATAGTGGATCCTTCTTTAGGAAGTACATTATAACAACGATTAACCAGAAGAATCCCATTAGAACGCCGAAGCCGACCATGAGATCTAATGTATCATGGACAAATGATGGTGGCCATACAGTTGATGGATATGATGATAATCCGGGTATGTATCCATGACCAAATGTGAATGGATAAGCCAATAATGACTGTGCAAGTGGTAAATTAACATAGTAAGCAGGATGACCGTTTATTATCACACCAAATATATGCTCAGGTGCACCGTATGTAACAGGAACCATATCCTGCTCAAGTGCAGCGTACTTTAATGGCTCCACAACCAATAATGTGTCGAGCTCATTTGAGCCACTGGCGCCAACTATTATTATATCAATTGCAGCTATAACCGATAAAATGCTTAGGCCTGCACGGTAAACAAGCCTTTCATCATTGGTGTTTGATCTTAAATATTTGTATGCAAAGTAGCCAAGAAGCATCATTGAACCTGCAAAGTACTCAACAGCGTACATATGAAACTGCTCTGCAAATGTTGATGGCTCCCAGAAGACCTTCCATGGATTTACATCTGTGATTAAACCAGTTTTTAGATAATAAGGTATGTTAAATGAGCCTTCCGGTGTGTTCATCCAAGCATTAACATCTGTTATTAATGCCGCTGAACCGCCTGTTCCGATTAAAACACCTATTGATGTTAACCAGTGGTTCCATCTGTTTTTAAAGTTGTCCCAGAAGTATACATACATCATTAAAGTTATAGATTCAAGCAAAAATGCAAAGACTTCTGCATAGAATGCGGACATTGCAACAGCACCAACGACTTTCATAAATTCTGGCCAGAACAGATAAAGCTCAACTGCCATAAAAATACCGGAGGCTGTACCAACTGCAAAGTTTATGACCAGCGCTGTTGATGCCTTTCTTGCAAGCGTGAGAAAATACCTGTTTTTGTATTTTATACCTATAAATTCAGATATTGTTATTAAAAGGGCCAAGCCAAGCGTTAATGTAACCAGAAGTATGTGTGATGATATTGTATATGCAAACATGGCGCTATCCCATACTGGATATGATACCATAGCTATCATCTATGAATTTCATATAAGGATAAAAGCTTTTTGATTCTATATAAAATATTTTTGTATGTAATTTAATTACATAATTTATTTAAAAAATAATAAAAAGTTGATCAATTATGAAATAAAAATAATGAATAATAGCATAAAAAGTTATGAATAAACTTTTAAAAATAAAAATGAGCATATAATTTAAAAGAAAGTTCAAATAATAATTTTAAAAGAAATAAGAAAACATTAAAAATTAAAAATTTTAGGAAAATTCCTCCTCTAATTCAAGCATCACCTCACTCAGTACATCCTCAAGTGTTAATCCTGTATACTCTCTAAGACCGCCCATTTCTGTCCTCAGCCTGGCAAGGTATCCATCCTCTGTTTTCTCAAATTCTATATTGCAAAGGAGCTCTTCCATAATATCACAGAAGTTTAGATAAATAATATATTTAAAGATTTTTAAGCTCTCAATTGAATTATTTTTAAAATAATAAAATAAGAATATTAATTTTTATTATCTCGATCTGGCAAAACATTATAATCGTATAAAATATAATGTTCCATGGATATTTTAAGTTATGATATAACATTGGATATAAACAGCAGGGAACATAAATATAATGGCCATGAAATTATTATGGTTGAAGGCAACGAGGAAAAGTTGATATTAAACGAATCGGGGCTTGTCATAGATGAAATAAAGGTTAACAACAAGGAGAGAAATTACAAGTTCTATAATGAAAATGATGAGCTTATAGTTGATGGAATAATAACATCAAAATCAACCGTTGATATAAAATTCCATGGTAAAA
>JAKAYN010000096.1 GCA_021826785.1 Thermoplasmata archaeon
ATGGGATACCTGTTTTAATATTTCATGGAACAGATACAATGCAGTACACGGCATCCGCACTGGCATTTATGTTCGAAAAATTATCTGCACCAATAATATTTGTTGGTTCGCAGAGAAGTCCGGACAGACCAAGCAGTGATGCATTTATTAATATAGGCGCGGCCGCAAACTTCTCGACTATAGATATTGGCGAGGTTACAATATCGATGCATTCATACACATCAGACATAGTTGGCCTTTCCAGGGCGGTGAGAACCAGAAAGATGCATACCAGCAGAAGGGATGCATTTAAGCCAATTGATGATGATTACATAGCATTTTTTGATGGGACTTTAAAAATAAATGGAAAATACAAAAAGGCAGATGATGAAACGGTTCTAATGGATAAGCTAAACGATAACGTTTCAATTGTATACTTTTATCCTGGCATGAAATCAGATGACTTTTCCAGGATGGTTTCTGGTAAATCTGCAGTTATAATCATGGGTACAGGTCTTGGTCATGTATCAGATAACATTATAGATGAAATAAGAAAAAATAAGGAAACAAGATTTTTTATGACCTCACAGTGTATATTTGGAAATACAAATTTAAACGTTTATTCAACAGGAAGAAAGCTTCTTGATGCCGGTGTTATAAGCCTTGGTAACATGCTTCCGGAAACAGCATATGTCAAGGCCATGTACATACTTGGGAATTACCCTGATAAATTAAATGAGCTTATGTTATCTAACATGCGTGGTGAGATATCAGATCGTTTATTATTAAGGTGATGAAAATGATAGGTCTTGAGATACACTTTCAGCTTAAAGGTAAAAAGCTTTTCTGTGACTGTGATACGGAATATCATAATGACATTTCAAAAATTAAAAGGAAGTTAACGCCAACATTAAGCGAGCTTGGTGAGATGGATCTTGCTGCAGAATATGAGATGAAAAGGAACAGGGATTTTATATACAATGTAACCGATAACAGCTGCCTTGTGGAATGTGATGAGGATCCACCTCACATGCCCAATAGAAATGCATTAGATACCGCAATTGCGGTTTCACTGGCATTAAACTGTGATATCTTAAAAAATATACAGTTCATGAGAAAAGTTGTTATAGACGGTTCAAACACATCCGGATTTCAAAGAACTGGTATAATAGCCATGAATGGATATTTAGAAACATCAAGAGGCCGTGTAAGGATATCAACAGTTACACTCGAGGAGGATGCTGCCAGAAAAATCTCTGAGAATAATAATACCGTAAACTATTCACTTGACAGGCTTGGGATACCATTAATAGAGATATCAACAGAGCCTGATATAATAGATGAGGATCATGCGGTTGAAACGGCAAAAAGGATAGCATACTTTGTCATGTCCATGGATAATTTCCGTGGTGAGGTTGATTCAATAAGGCAGGATGTTAATTTTTCCATGGGCCATGGTCGCGTTGAAATAAAGGGTGTATCAAAGTTATCATTTATAAGGGACGTTATTCATTATGAAACAAAAAGGCAGGGAATGCTCGAGGAAATATCAAAAAAGATAGAATCTTTGGGTGGTTTTTCCTATACATATCCGGTAAATATTAAAAATAAATACGACTGGTCAAAATCATCATTAATAAATAATAATATCAAATCCGGAAAAAATATCTATGCATTTATATTCAGAAACATGCGCGGTCTTTTGAAAAGCGGCGATTTTAGATTTGGCCGTGAGCTTGGAGAATTAATGAAGAACCTTGGCGTAGGTGGAATAATACATTCAGATGAGCTTCCAGGTTATGGCCTAGATTCAGATTTTGTATCAAAACTTTACAATGATCTCAATGTAAAAGAAAAAGATGCACTTTTAATGGTCATTTCCATGGATGATACCTTCTTTGATCCTTTAATAAAAAGGGCAAAAAAACTTTTGAGTTTGGATCTCTCAGAGACAAGGGCAGCAACAGAAAATGGTGAGACAAGATTTCTTAGGCCCTTACCTGGTCGCGGAAGAATGTATCCTGAAACAGATATACCTTTAATTACCATTGATAACCTTGATGATATATACAAAATTGTGCCGGAAAGCATTGATAAGTCCATGGAAACACTTCAAAAAACATACAAGCTTTCAAGGACAGACTCAGAGGCAATAATAAATGATAATTTATACAAAACATTCAAAGATTTAATTAATATATACAACGAGCCTAAGCTGATATCAAGGGTTCTTCTTCATATAATTCCTGAACTAAGAAAGAAGTACAATAAAGATATAGACAAAAAAACAGTTGAAAGAATAATGGAAGCATCAAAATCAATGAAATGGGATAGACTAACAATAGAGAAAGCCATGGAAATATATATATCAAGAGATATTAGCATAAATGACCTCTTTAATCTTGAGGAGTTAAAAGCAATGACAGATGATGAATTATATAAGATCATAAATGAACTAATAATACAGGGGGCAAATCAGAAGAACCTAATACCAAAAATAAAGGAAAAGACTGTAAAATCGTTTAATCCTGCCAAAGCTATAGATATATACAATGAAATTTATAATCATAAAAATGATAAGTAACTGATATTAACATTAATTTCAATTAATAATATAATTATAATATTATTATAATATTTTAAAGTGAATTATCAAATGTTTTACTTACTAAAATATTTATTAATAAATAATGTAAAAAAATAGTTTTGTTTTATTTAATTGAAACAAATCTAAACTTTAAAAGGTCATTATCCAGCAGTTTAATATTAATAATTATCAAATTATTGAAATTAAAAAATTTATCATAAATGGTACATTCGTGTTAATAATTCTCAATTATGTGTGTTTTGATGTTAAAAAGACTTTTTTTATCAACGATATAGTTAAATACGCTCTTAAAATCATGTAATTGATATGTTATCAGGTTATATTCCACTTGCTGTGATGTTAATAATCATCGTGCTAGTTATGTATCTACTTTTTATTATATTACCAACAATTAGCGCAAATAGATACAATCCAAATAAAAAGATCAGCTTCAAAAGAAAGGACATTATTGAAAATCTTAACCTGCAGAACAATCCACCAGCAAAGGACGATTCATATCTTCATCCCTTTGAGAGCGGAGAGGTTGCAAAGGAATATAAGGAGGGTAACGTAACAATACAATATTATATAGTAGTTTTACTCTTCGTTCTATTCGATATTGATATGCTGCTGTTACTTCCATGGGCCTTTGATTTTTATAAACTGGGCCTTTTCCCATTTATAGAAACAATAGTCTTTCTTATAATGCCGCTTTTTGCGGTTTATTATGCCTTTAAGATGGGATACATGAGGTGGATGAGATGAAAACTGGTGATTTTGGATACCAGCTTACCACTGTTGACAAGGCCCTTGAATGGGCCAGATCAAACTCATTATGGCCACTTACAATGGGTCTTGCATGCTGTGCCATTGAGATGATGGCGACACAGGGTTCGAATCTTGACATAGCAAGGTTTGGCAGTGAGATATTCAGAAACTCGCCAAGGCAGGCAGATCTAATGATCGTTGCAGGCACAACAACAAAAAGAATGGCACCGAGGGTAAGGAGAATCTATGAGGAAATGCCATACCCAAAGTATGTTATAGCTATGGGAGTATGTGTTATACAGGGCGGTCCATACGTTGATGGTTATTCTGTGGTTCTCGGTGTTGATAAGGTAATACCTGTTGATGTCTACGTTCCAGGATGCCCGCCAAGCCCACAGGCGCTTACAAATGGTATTTTATTGCTTCAAAAGAAGATAAGGAATGAGACGGACAGGTGATATTATGGAAATTATTGAGGAATCACAGGACAAATTTGGAAGAAAAATATATAAAATAAAGAAGGAAGATCTACTGGAATTCATGCGGCAAAAAAAGAACGAAGGCTATTACCTTTCTGCGATAACAGGCGTTGACATGCGTTCTTATATCGAGGTTGTTTATCATATATATAATTACGATAAAAACGAATACCTTGAAATAAAGGTTGATACCGAAGATTCACACGTTCCATCACTTACCAAGCTCTGGAAGGCAGCTGACTGGGATGAGCGCGAGCAGTACGATTTAATGGGTGTAATTTTTGATGGGCATGAGAATCTAAGGCGTATATTACTACCGGATGAATGGGTTGGGCATCCGCTGAGAAAGGATTACGATCTTAAAAAGGTGCAGTATGTTTCCATGGATAAGGAAGGAAATGAGCATGTTAGCTTTGATCCGAATGAGGGATGGTAATGCCGCACTGGGTTGAGGTTAATTTTGGTCCTGTGCATCCATCGGCACATGGTATATACCGTTTCAAG
>JAKAYN010000097.1 GCA_021826785.1 Thermoplasmata archaeon
TTCCAAGAACTTTTTCAAGCTTCTTTGCAGTTTCTATACTTGGTAACAGTTCACCGCGCTCTATGTTTGATATAACATTTTTCCTCTCAAGAATCCTCTTTGCAAGATCCTCCTGTGTCATTGAAAGCTTTTCCCTTGCGGATTTTATTAATGAAGCGTAATCCTCAACTATATCAAGGCCTTCTACATCAACATTCCTCTTTCTTAAAGGCATTTTGTATGGCTTTTTATAGGTATTTACAACTATCGTCTTTTCAGGTATCTTTACTTTTATATCATTTTTAATTTCCTGCTTTTGTGGTTCATCAACAGGTTCGCCAAATCTTGCACAGGTTGGGCAGACATTCATTATTGCTCCAGAAACCCTGACCTTTTTTAGCTGTGGCACGTTCTTACCACACATCTCGCATTCCATGATAATATAATGTTTATATCATTATATGTTTTTCTATTGAAATGTTTTTATGCCCTTTATTAATAAAGATAAATGCAGGAAATTTTCAGCAGAATATTTAAAGATAATAAAAATATTTACACATTATCGGATCAAAACAAAAGGGTCTATGGTGAGAGAATAATAAGAAAAAAACATGAATATCTAAGGGAATGGGACCCAAAGCGCAGCAAGCTTGCTGCCGGAATATTAAAGGGCTTTAGGCACGCCCATTTTGATAAAAAATTAAACATTCTTTACCTTGGTGCATCAACAGGAACAACAGTAAGCCACCTATCAGATATATGCATTGATGGAAGAATATACGCTGTTGAACTTTCATATGATTCATTTGTTAAGCTTTATTCACTTGCTGAATCAAGAAAAAATATATTTCCTGTTTTAGAGGACGCAAACCTAACAGATAAGTATAAGTTCTTTGTTGAAAGATGTGATTTTATATACCAGGATATAGCCCAGAGAAACCAGGTGCAAATATTTAATGAGAACGCTGCTGTTTTTAAACCAAGATCGGCGATACTTATTATAAAAATAAAGGCGATATCATCGAAGGAGCCTGAAAAAAAGCTTTTAAGGGAAACAATTTCAAAAATAGAGAATTATAAAATAAAGGAAATTATAGATTTAAGACCGTATGATATCGGAAATTACCTCGTTTACATGGAAAGATAAAAAATCAAATATTTTATGATTTAACTCCATATTTTTGAATTTAAAATAAATATTTTTTATATAATATTAATATTTTCTATCATTTTTCCAAAAATGATTCAGAATTAATTATTATGTTGCAAAAAAATACTAAAAAAGCTTATATAAGATTATTTTTTATATTTAGATAGGTAATAGCCTTGAAAATAGAAAAAGGGCAAAGATATGATTTTGAGATATATAGGGATGATCTATCAAGTGCCGGAAAATCTATAATAGCAACCTGGTTTAACAACGGCAATCCGGTATCCGTGGAGCTTGCCATGAACAAAAGTCTGCTTGAGGAATTAATAAGGTTCTTCAACAGGACATCAAAAAAGAGTGCTCTAGTATCAATTGAGAGAACCTCTAAGTCAAAATACATTATATCACCGACGGTCGTTGTTGTTAACAAACCAAGACAAACACCATAATTTTTTATTTTTGTTTTTTAATCGTTCTGATAGAAAACCTTATATACAACATTTTCAATATTATCATTGATAGTGTATGGCACTATACAAGAAAAATTCGAAAAATCCGCTATCTGATGAAATAGGCAGCTATGAGGAGATGGAAAGGGACATATGGGAGGATAATAAAAAGATATTAAGGAAGAAGTCTGGTTCTATCACGAGGAAATAATGTTGTTTCACGGACGTTTTTAATTCCAAGCAAATTCATTGTAAGCCTTTCAAGGCCTATAGCCCACCCGGCATGTGGTGGCATGCCATACCTGAAGGCGTTTAAATAAAATGTAAAGCTGTCTGGGTTTAAACCCTTATTTTTTATATTATTTAATAGTTCATTGTAATTATGTATTCTCTGAGCGCCTGAACAAATCTCAAGTTCCCTAAGCTGTAAATCAAATGATTTTGTTGTTTCATCATCATTTTTCATTGTATAAAAAGGCCTCAGTGATGCGGGCCATTCCGTTATAAAGTAAAATGATTTGTATCTCTCCCCAAGGGCCCTGGAGGCCTCAGGTGAAAAATCATCGCCAAATGACATGTTAAAACCTGAGCTATTTAAATAATCTATGGCATCCTTGTATTTTATTCTTGGAATTTTACCATTTATTGAATCTATGTTGAATCCATGGGAGCTTAGCTCATCGCCGAGATTGTTTTTTAATGTGTTTATTGCATTTTTTACTGTATTCTCAAGGATTTCCATAACATCATTGTGGTCTGCAAAGCTCACCTCTATGTCTATCGATGTGAACTCATTTAAGTGCCTTAGCGTGTTTTCTTTCTCAGCTCTAAATGCAGGCCCAACCTCAAAGACCTTTTCAAAGCCTGCAGCCATAAGTATCTCCTTGTAAAGCTGCGGTGATTGATTTAAATAGGCATCCTTCTCAAAGTATTTTACAGGAAAAAGATCTGCACCACCTTCAGTTGCGGCCGCAACTATCTTTGGTGTGTGCACCTCTATAAAACCAGATTTGTTTAAGTATTCCCTTATGCCCCATAAAAGCAAAGATTGTGTCTTAAATATGATTAAATTCTGATCCTTTCTTAAATCTATGTACCTGTTATTTAGCCTTGTGTCAAGATCTGCCTGAACTTTGTCTATAACACCAAGTGGTAATGGCGCCTCTGCATTATTTAATACCTCAACGGAGTCTGCTATTACCTCTATTCCGGATTTGCTCCTACTCTGATGATCAACACTTCCATGAATCTTTAAAACACTTTCCCTGTTTATTTTATAAACGTCATCAAAATTTTTAATGTTGTCTGATTTAACAGTTACCTGAATCTTTCCGGTTACGTCTCTAAGTATAATAAAAACAATATTCTTTATTCTCCTTATATCCTCGGCCCAGCCACTTAACTCAACCTCATCAAGATTGGCAGCATCTTTTATATAATTCCTCATTGGTCTGTTATATAAAACTTGTATTAATTCTTTGCCGGATCTGATATAAAAATATTAATAAGCCAAATTATATATTAGAATAATATGAAAGTATTAATATTAATAATCATAGTCATAATATTAATGTTCATTCCTGGAGTTCACAGTTTTAACTCAAACATTAATGAAAGGCACGTTTTAATAATAAATCTAACCGAAGAAATAGACCCAGGATCATCAAATATGTTCCATGCCATGAATAAAAATTACAGTGCTGTTGTTATTTATATGAATACACCCGGAGGCATACTTGAAAACATGCTTCAAATGGTCAGTTGCATAAATAAAACCGAAGCACGCGGAATACCAGTTTATACATACGTGCCTGATGATGGCATGGCGGCATCGGCAGGTTCCTATGTTGCAATGGCTAGCGATTACATATACATGTCCCCAGGTTCATACATAGGTCCATCAACACCAATAGTTGTTGGCGGCACATCACTTGAGGAAAAACATACTGAGGATGCCATGGCAGCACTGATGGAAAGCATGGCGGTCTCACATAAAAGGAATGAAACCGCGGCATATTCAATGGTTATAAATAATACTGCTTATACTGCAAATGCAGCATACAGAATCGGTTTAATAAATGGCATATGCACAAATTTTACAGACTTTTTAAAAAATAAGGTGAATGGTACATACACATACGTAAACGAAAATATATACGATCAATTCCTAAGCTTTTTAAGCAATCCCGAGGTTTCAGGCCTTCTTATACTCCTAGGTTTCTTTGCAATACTTATAGATTTATACCATGGTAGTATAATACTATCTGTGGTTGGTATAGTTTCGATCGTTCTCGGCTTGCTGGGCGCAGAGCTTATAGATGCCTCTGTTGTTGGAATAATACTTTTAATATTGGGTGCAGCTTTGATGCTCCTAGAATTTAAAACAAACCATGGAATTGCATTAATATCTGGCATTTTAACAGGTGTTCTTGGAATATACTTCCTTGCATCACCATATTATTCATCAAATCCAGGTTATTCGCCATCACCATACGGATATAACATACTTATAGCGATAATAATTATACTTATACTTGGATTCATTTTTATATATTATATAAGCAGGATATATACATCGCAGATTAGAAGAAGATACACAGGATCAGAATCTGTGATAGGTCAGATAGGCTATTCTTTAAATGACATACCAAAAAATGGCAAAGGTCAAGTTTCAATAGATGGTGTTGCATGGGAGGCAATTAACAGTGATG
>JAKAYN010000098.1 GCA_021826785.1 Thermoplasmata archaeon
ATGGCACAATACTTAGAACAGCACAGTTCGCACATGGTAATATTCTTGGAATCAACGTTGGTGGCCTTGGCTTTTTGTCTGAAATAGAAATAGGAAACATAGAAGCATCAATATTAAAACTGATAAGGAATGAATATACAATAATAGAATACATGGGATTGGACGTTTATGTTAATGGTAACTACGCGGGTCGTGCCATAAATGATGCGGTTATACATACAGACAAGGTATCTAAAATAAGAAAGTTTAAGCTATATGAAAACAATTATTTTATAGAAACAACAAGCGCAGATGGTGTTATTGTTGCGACGCCAATAGGCTCAACATCGTATTCATTCAGTGCCGGCGGCCCAATACTGATGCCAAACCTAAATGGCATTGTTGTGTCATACATAGCACCTGTTGGTTTTAGATCAAGATCAATAGTATTCTCGGAAAAAACGGATCTTAAAATCGTTATTGTTGGTGAGAGATCCTTATTAACAATAGACGGCCAGATAGAAAAAAAACTTGGAAAAAATGATGTTGTAAACATAAGGGTAAGCGAGAACGGTGCCAAATTTATAAGCATGTACACAAACTTTTATGAAAAACTTAGGGAGAAGCTGATAAAAGATGTGGTTAATTAGAAAAAGGGTTATGATGATGATAATGGAGGCATCGAAGGATTCTTATCCCAAGGAATTCGGTGCATTTCTAAGGGCACATGATAATATAATATATGAAATAGCACTTCTGCCAGGTACAATCCAGGGAAGCGTGCACGTGATATTTCCAATGTATTCAATACCACTGGATTTTACATACGTTGGCTCGGTTCACTCGCATCCATCCGGTGTTACATTACCATCAGATGAGGATCTTCACATGTTTTCCAACACAGGACCAATACATATAATTGTTGGATATCCATACAATATGAACAATTACGCTGCATACGATAGAAAGGGAAACCCTGTTAAGCTTGAGGTGATATAATGCGAGTAGTTGTTGGCATAACCGGTGCCTCAGGCACGGTTCTTGCCGTGAGATTGCTTGAGAACCTAAATAATGTTGAGAAGCATCTTGTAATGTCTGAAAGTGCTAAAAAGGTCATGTCCCTTGAAACAGATTATACATATGATTACATAAAAGGGCTTGCAGATTATGTTTACAGTGATGCTGATATTGCGGCAAACATAAGCTCTGGCAGCTTTAAATACGATGCGCTTGTTATTATACCATGCTCTTCATCCACAATGGCTAAGATAGCATCAGGAATATCAGATACGTTAATAACAAGAACTGCACTTGTAGCAATGAAGGAACATAGAAAATTTATAATAGTTCCCAGAGAGATGCCATTAAGCACGATAATGATAGAAAATATGCTAAAATTATCAAGTTATAATGTAATAATTGCACCTGCAATGCCTGGATATTATAGCAGGCCAAAAACAGTTGATGATATGGTTAATTTTGTCGTTTCTAGAATTTTAGATTTAATAGGCATTGAAAATGAGATCTCAAAAAGGTGGCAGCACTGAGTTTATGGCAGATCACATGTTAAAAAGGGCATGCGAATGGATGCGTTTTCTTGGATACACGGTTTACTATCCTGAATGCCATTATGATAATGATATATTGAAAACATGCATGAAAAATGATCTGGTTTTACTCACAAGGGATATTGAACTTTACAGGCGTTATCCATTATCAATTTATATTAACAGTGTTGATATAGATAATCAAATATCTCAAATAA
Organism: Thermoplasmata archaeon; assembly: GCA_021826785.1. Lineage (GTDB taxonomy): Archaea > Thermoplasmatota > Thermoplasmata > Thermoplasmatales > Thermoplasmataceae > Picrophilus. Next base: position 1,745 of record JAKAYN010000098.1, read on the forward strand.
TGGAAATGTTTCCACCAGATCCAAAAAAATTTATGACAAAATGTCCTGATTGTGGTTCTGATCTATATTCAATAAATTCTGATGAAATAAATGTACCAGATGGAATTAAAAAAAGATTTCATGTTGTAAAATACTGCAATAAATGCAAAAAAGCTTTCTGGCCTGGAACACAGTACAATAAAATAATGGAAAAGATAAATAGATTACTTAAATAATCTACCATGAAGATCATAGACAGCGACGAAAAGCTTGGCATAACTGAGATTTTAATGGAAACCGAGGATGATCTATGGTACATAAAAAATATACTAAATGCAGGTGATGTCATCGAGGGCATAGCCTATAGAAGATTGGAAAAAAGAGTTGATCTTGAAAGATCAAAGAGCACAGAGAGAGTGCCAATGAACCTTAAAATGAAAATAGAAAATGTTGACTTTCAACCATATACAGATAAAATAAAGATACTTGGCATTATTATTGAAGGGGAATTTTCAGGCGAGCATCAATCAATAATGTACGGGCCAGGTGATAAAATTAAAATTTATAAAAATCTTAATGAAAGCGAAAAAAGTTTTATAAACGAGGCAATAGAAAGGAAATACTATGGAGGCATAATCTTTGTTTCCATGGACGATGAATCCGCAGATTTATACATAATGAGATCATATTCGTTGCAGGATCTTGCCCATATAGATTCAAAAAAGACTGGCAAGCGTTATGATGCAAAGTATAACGATAATGATTATTTTTCAGATATAATAAAAACGTTAAAAAATATAAGGAATATATTTCTTATAGTTATAATCGGCACTGGTTTTGAGCCTGAAAAATTTTACAATCAAATAAGGAAGGATCCTTATTTTAATGGTATTGATATAAGATTTTACAATACACCTGACACTGGAAAATCTGGTGTTTACGATCTATTAAACAGTGATATTGCATCAGATATTATAAAAAAATCCCGGGTTGCAAGTGAAAAAAAGGTAACAGAGAACTTTTTAAAGAATTTAAACCTGGGTTTATCATTATACGGCTATGATCAAATAAAGGAATACATAAATACGGGAGCTATTGATACATTGATTATATCCGAGGAAAAGTTTAAAATGCCAGAAACGAGGGAATTATTAAACAATGCATCAGGAACAAAAATATATGTTGTAAGTAACTATACAGAACCTGGTGAAATCATAAAATCATTCGGTGGTTACTGTGCAATTTTAAGATATAAAATTTGATTTTTATTTTCCATTTCTGTTAAAGTAAAAGTATAAAACGAACATTACTGCTATGATTGCAACTATAGCTGCCACTTCCTCGTACTCTCTCACTTTAGATTGCACTGCAGGCTTTGAAAATGACAATCCAGGATAGGCACCTGCATTAAGTGCACCTATATTTGTATAACCATGAACAAGTGACGGCTCGTTTTCTATACTAATAAAAGCCTTAGTCATGTTCTTAATTGTCGGTGAACCTATGTTTGAAAGCGCAGATATTAATTCAAGGCCAAAGTGATTTAAACCCGTGTAAGAAAGATCAAAGACTATTAAATACTGTGTTGAGACATTTGACCATGAATATTTAACATATGTTTTATTATCTATCACGTTTTTAAAAAAATTATCCCAGATGGAGTTTGTTATATTATATGACATATTGTGATAATAATATGTTATCGTTGGCAGTGTGGACGGTGGTGCGGGCAGCGCAGGAGACGCAGACGAAACAGACATTGCTGCAAATGCGAATAATGCCAGTACAAGCAAGACAAATACTTTTTTCATTCTAGGGTGAATTGAAATTTTGTTTTAAAAGTTTTTCCTTTTATAAAAATATTACATTAAATATTTATATACAAATATTTAACGTTTATTATTAATAACCATTCGGAATTTTGATAATTGTATCATTTTATTGCGTTGCTAACACGCTAAAGCATCAAAACTTACTTATGATTCATTATACAATTTGCATTCATGGTTAATATTATAATTTTGTAATTAATATATAAAGACATAATTTTTAATAATAAATTATTAATGTAAGCTTATTCTTTTATTATACATAGATCAAAAATTTAACCACAAAGTAAAACTAATAATATTTTGAATATTAGTTTAAACGTTAATTATTTATCTAAATATTGATTTTACATATTTATGCGCTTCATTAGGATAATAGCCATTATTATTGTTTGCATGTTTATATTCACATCAATGGATGTAATAGCCGCAGATAATAATTATAATAAAAAAACAATAGAAAACAACGATTATCATGTTAAATCAAATAACACAATAATATCATGCATACCGCAAAAGTACATGTCATTTGTAAACTCAACCCTGGAAAAAAATAATGTATATTATAATTATACAGGCAACATAATAAATGTTGAAAATAACTCATTTTCATTATCATTTTTTAATAAATTAAATAAATATTTTGGAATAGACTATTTTATAGATAATTCTAGCTTTGAGCCTTACTACACAGAGG
>JAKAYN010000099.1 GCA_021826785.1 Thermoplasmata archaeon
GCAAAAGCGGTGACATGCTCATGCTCTCCATACCGCCTGCGACAATTAAATCCCTCTCACCAAGCATGATCTCTCTTGCTGCGGATTCAACGGCAAGCATGCCGGATGCGCAAACAACGTTTACAGTATACTTTGTCACCTCAAATGGAAGGCCCGCATGATATGCGGCCTGGCCAGCCGGATTTTGCCCGACACCTGCCTCTATCACATTGCCCATTATGACCTCCTCTATCTGTGATGGTTCAAGATTTGCAGCCTCGACAGCACCTTTTATGGCAACACCACCAAGCTCTGTTGCCTTTATTTTTGAGAAAGCCTTGCCAAATTTGCCTATTGGTGTTCTCTTTGCAGATACTATATAAACATCTCTCATTGAAAGTATATATTATAAAGATTTATTTATTTTGTTATGGAAGATATATGCTTCATTGCCTCGGATATTGCTATTTCAACGGCATCCTCTGGCCTTTCAACCTTTATGAGCTTTCCATCCGTTTCCTTTCTTTTTATGTATAAATCACCAATGGAAACAACGGTTTTACCCTCACTTACTGCAAATGCTGCCTCTGATGTTGTTCCCGAAAAACCTTCTATGGCTATCAATGCATCACTGGCCCTTACTATTAAAAAATTTCTCATGTATCCTATACCAGTGGGCAATGCTATTGTTAAATATTTATTGCCCTCACTCTTATCGTTTCCGGGCAATATGCCTATGACAATGCCCTTATTATCTGAAACGCCTTTAGAGACGCATTCCATTACACCATCTTTACCGCCGCATATGACAGTAACATTCCTTTTTGCAAGGAGTTCACCAACCTTATAGGCTATTTCGCAGTAATAATCGTTTGTATGACTTCCACCAATTATGCCTATGTTTATGTCGTGCATGCTTTTGGTATTGCTAAAACGATTTTAAACTTATTTTATTTTTTCAACATAAAGCACAAGGCTTCTTACATCTTTTATTATAACCTCATCTCCCTTCTGGAAATGTTCATCATTTTGTAATGGTAACGCCCGCCATATCTGTGAATCCACAGAGACCTCATAGAATTTATTCTTTGTTAGGTTAACAACGATTCCTGTTTTGCCTATCATTGCATCGCGACCAGTTACAGGCTTTCTTCTAAATGGATGCCTTAAATAAAATCTTGAAAACCATGCACCTATAAAGAAGAATACTATTGCATCCAATATTAATTCAATTGCAACTTCCTGGCTTACCATAAACCTAAATATAAAAATCTTTATATTTATTTTCCTATCCATTATTTTTCAAATAAAAATTTTAAATAAACGCATTGAATCTTAATACATGTACGAGGATTATCTCGATGTTTTTAATAAATTAATCTCTGAAAACAGGGATTTTGTTCTATGCACTGTTATTTCAAAGACGGGGAACTCAATAGCAAAGCCTGGTTTTAAGATGATAATATTTAACAATGAAATTGTCTATGGAACATTCGGCAGCGCTGCAATAGATAATGCCGTTCTAAAAAAATCAATGGAGATAAATGAACCATGCGTAATAAACATAGACCTTGGAATTGGCGTCGAAGACTACATAAAAATGGAAACAACCTGTGGTGGCACAATATCAATATATCTTGAACCTTATCATGGCAAAAAAAGGATAATTATTATTAAAGATCCCGGCAGGGATTTGATAGCAGACGCACTTGAGAATCTATCTAAAATCCTTGGCTTTGTAACGGAGACATTCGTGGTTGATGATGATATAGAGAAAACCCAAATGGGAAAAAACGATTATGTTGTTATTCTAACCAGAGGTAAAAACGATGTTAGGGCCATAAAAAAGCTTCTTGGTAAAAAGCCTGAATACATAGGTTTAATGGCAAGCCTTAACAGGTATAAACATGATATGTCTATTATAAATGAAGACATTGATATTGAATGCCCTGCAGGCATGGAAATAAATGCAGTATCGCCATATGAGATAGCAGTAAGCATATTATCTAGGATAATCTCAATAAAGAATAAGAACATGGTAAAAAAACAGTATATAATAAATGAATAATCAATTAATTTTTGACCTGCTTTTACCAAAGACCCTTACAGAGCTGTGTCCTGGAACCCTGCGCCCCTCAATGTTAAGAACAATCTTTCTTATTATGTAATAAACAATGCATATTAAAAGTATTATACCGGTTATGAGCAGGCTTTTTACATTTATATAGCTTATTATTAAAAGTATCGTTGCTATGCCAAGTCCAGGTATAATTATAAAAAATGGTTTTCCTGCAAGTTTGTTTGTATTCCTTTTTCTTAGCTTTAAATAAAGGTATGCAGCAGCAACGTTTATTATTACATATGATATTAAAACCGATGAGTTCGATGCCTCAACTATTGTTCCAAATGATACAAAGATCAAAAATATTATGCCCAAAAACGATGATAGTATTATTGCAAAGACCGGTGTCGAGAATTTATCAATGAATGATAATTTTTCAGGCAATTCTTTATCCCTTCCCATGGCAAATAAGACCCTTGATGTACCAAGTATTCCTGTAAGTGTAACACCTGCTGTTGATGTAACACCACCAATTGAAATTATTATGTCTATATACCTATTATGAAGTGATGAAACCGCAAGGCTGAGCGGTGATGTTGAGCTCTCATATGCATAGTATGGTTTAAGGCCAATCAAAACTATGGCTATAAGTATGTATAAAATCGATGATACTATTATTGAAATTACTATCGCAAGCGGTATCGTTTTCTCAGGGTTTATCACCTCATCACTTATCGTTGTTACCCTTGAAAATCCTGTAAACGCAAAGAATATTAGTGCAGTTCCCGTTATTATTCCAGAGATTCCATGCGGAATAAAATTGTTATAATTTGCAGGATTAAATCTTGTTATGCCTGAAAATATAAAAACGAGTAGAACCAGAACGTTGAGTATAACTAGGCCCGTTATTGTCTTTGCCGAGTTCTTTATTCCAAGTATATTTAACGTCATAAAGGCAAGTATGCAGATTATCGCTATAAAAAATGGGCTTATTTTTATATTTAAAAGCACATCAAAGTAGCTACCAAAGCTGGTTGCAACGGCTGCTATTGCTATTATATTTCCAGATGTCCACATCCAGCCTGCTATGAAACCAGCTGAAGGCGATAATGTATCCTTTGCGTATTCATAGGCACCACCCTCCTTGGCAACATGCCTTGCAATCTCTGAAAAACTTAAACCGGTTAAAATGGCTATTATTCCTGACAAGATAATTGATATTACGACTGCAGGTCCAGCCTTGTAAGCCGCAAGGCCTATTATAACAAAGATGCCGGCACCTATTATTGCGCCAAGGTTTATCATAACCGCACTTGTAATTGTTATCGTCCTTTTTAATTCCATTGAAATGAAATTATCTCATTGGATAAAAATAATGTTATATAAAAATCAGGCATTATTATTTATCGAGGAGCCAACCATCATGCCACCTGTATTCAATGCAAAAACGATTAAAAATGTTATTAAAAGCACAAGGTAATCAGGTATTCCAGAGATTTCTGAGAATAATGCTAAAGATCCAAATGAATATTTTATGTTAAAGCTTAAAAAGAACGTTATTAATGATAATGCCGATATAAATAATATGTATTTTATTTTTGAAATTAAAAGATAGCCAATGATTATTGAAACAACAAATGTTAGATACCAGTATCCAAAGTACGAAAGCAGGAAGGTTGCAACTGGAATTAAAAATATAGGAATTACATCGTATTTATTCATATTTAAACACCCCAGGTTCGTTTTCAGGCATTAACCTATAATAAATACCGTTGTTCCATGGTATAAAGTTATTATCATAATATTTGCTTAACGGGTTTTCTGATATGCCGCCTGGATATATTCCAACGGCATTTTGTGGTTCCGACATGTTCACAACGAGCCTCCACGATGGGCCAAAATTCGATATTATTCCATATGCCGCATTTATTGTGTTTCCGTCGCCTGCAGCCGGAATGGCCTTTGTGTTCATTGCGTTAATTCCAAAGAAGCTGCTTAGGTATCTTTTATGTACATCACCCCATTGAGGTATCTTACCGTACTTTTCATTTAAATAAGATATCGTCTGATTAAATGCAAGCAGTGCAATGCTGTAAAAATTTCTATTTTCATTGTTTAATGGATTATCAAAGTAACTTGAATACGGATCATTTAATGTCCAGTTTACAAGATCCTCTATTAAAGGCCCATGGTACATGTCATCCGGTC
>JAKAYN010000100.1 GCA_021826785.1 Thermoplasmata archaeon
CGATCTCCCAATATTTATGTCATTGGTGTTTATATAAATATTGTAAGCTATTAATGTGGGCCTGGCGCCTATTATGACGGCACCGGCTTTTCCAAGGCTTTCCGGCCCAAAATCCGGTTTGTATTTATCCGTTTTTATAAGTGTTTTTAGCTGCTCGTACTGAACCTTTTTGTTCCTTATATTCTCAAGATTGTACCTCTCAGGCCTTAAGGCTGATTCTGAATACATGTAAACAGGTATATTCAGCTCTGATGCTACAAGTCTTCCAAGCTCCCTGGATACATTTATACATTCCTTCATTGATGCTGTTACAGGAACTATTGGAAAAACGTCAGTTGCACCGAACCTTGGATGAAGACCGGTATGATCGTCCATGTTTATTAATGACGCTGCAGTTCTTATCATCGATAGGCCTGCTTCTAATATTTTTTCTATATTGCATGTGAATGTAATAACAGACCTGTTATGCTCTGAATCAATGTTTAAATCTAGAATCTTTACACTTTCTATGTTTTTTATGGAATCGACAATAAGGCTTATTTTTTCTATATTTCTACCCTCACTGAAATTTGGCACTGCCTCAACAATATTATTACTCATTTGAATTCCTCCAGTAGTAATTTTTCTTTAATATTAAAATCATTAGAATTTATGATTTTTTGATCAATTTAAAAAAATGATAATGCCATGGTAACATGGTTATTTTAATATACGATAAATTAATTGGCATCTAGGGCGGAGATTGCCGAGCCAGGACAAAGGCGATGGATTCAGGGTCCATTTCCGCAGGGATTCGGGGGTTCAAATCCCCCTCTCCGCATATTTGATTATTATTAATTTTAAGCTTTTTTCATTATTATGTTTTATAATCGATTATTTAATGATGATTACTATTTAATATTGAACAATTGACCATAAATTTTATTAGATATAAAAATTAATGTAATTTTATTTGTACAAAACAATAATTATATATAAATGAATTAAAATTGAATATTAATATTTAAATATTAATATTTTTACATGGTATAAATAGATATTTTATATATTAAATTAAAAACTATATATTAACCACATATTTTATCATAACTGCTAAAAAACATTTAACCTTTTTTTATCGAACTTATTAAAAAAATTAATCAAACAAACGTTTATATTTTGTATAGTATTGTTATAATTCACCAGAGGGTTAAAAGATGTTAAAAAGTATTGACTATGTTATTAAAAGGGATGGGAAAAAGGTACCATTTGATAAGGGAAAGATTACTATGGCAATATACAAGGCCATGCTTTCAGTAAAGTTTGGAAGCATGGAGGATGCCTCAAAGCTTACTGATATCGTTATAGAAGAGCTTTTGAAATTCGATGAAGAGCCAACAGTAGAAAAAATACAGGATACAGTAGAAAAAGTGCTTATGACAAGCAAAATAGACAACAAGGACTTTACAAACGTTGCAAAGGCATATATAATATACAGAGAGAAGAGAAAAGCAATAAGAGAGGAGAAGGAACTTATTGGTGTCAAGGATGATTTAAAGTTAACATTAAATGCAATAAAGGTTCTAGAGGCGAGATACCTCTTCAAGGATCAGGATGGAAAGATCATAGAGACGCCAAGGCAGATGTTTCACAGGGTTGCAGTACATCTTGCCATAATAGAAGGGCTATATGATTACAGGAGATACCAGAAGTACAATGAAATATATCAAAATGGAAGTGCATATACTTCACTGACAAAAACACAGATTGATGAGTTAAAAAGGGCCTTTGAGGAGTTAAAAAAGGAAGGCGAACTAAAAGGTTCCTTTGATGATTTTATTGATTTTATAAAAACAAAGAAGAATCATATAAATGAATACATAGAAAAATTTGAGGATGTAATGACAAATTTAAAGTTTGTTCCAAACTCACCAACGTTAATGAATGCTGGTGGACCTTTAGGCCAGCTATCGGCATGCTTTGTTTTACCTGTTGATGATAGCATAGACTCAATATTTGATGCACTTAAGTACACAGCGGAGATACATAAATCAGGTGGTGGAACAGGATTCTCATTCTCAAGGCTCAGGGCAAAGGATGATATAGTGGCCTCAACAAAGGGTGTTGCATCAGGACCGTTATCATTTATGAGAATCTTTGATGTAACCACGGATGTTATAAAGCAGGGTGGAAAAAGACGCGGTGCAAACATGGGAATACTAAGATACGACCACCCGGATATAATGGAATTTATAACAAGCAAGGACTCGGAAAATAAGGTTCTGAGCAATTTTAATATATCTGTTGCGGTTGAGGATGATTTCTTTGAAAAGCTTGACAATGATGATTACATAGAGCTCAAAAATCCAAGGGATGGAAAGGTAGTTAACAGAATAAAGGCAAGCACAATATGGAACACAATAATAAACCAGGCATGGAAGACAGGAGATCCGGGAATGATCTTTCTTGATGAAATAAACAAGAAGAACCCTGTGAAAAATATAGGATACATAGAATCAACAAATCCATGCGGTGAGCAGCCCCTAATGCCGTATGAATCATGCAACCTAGGATCAATAAACCTTGCGAAGTTTGTTGTCGATGGAAAATTCGATTTTGAAGCTTATAAGGAAACAATAGATATAGCAACGCGCTTCCTTGACAACGTTGTTGATGCAAATAAATTCCCTGTTGACAAAATAAAGGAAATGACAAGAAAAACCAGAAAGATAGGACTTGGATTAATGGGCTTTGCTGATATGCTCATAATGCTTGGTATACCTTATAACAGCAATGAGGCACTTGAAATGGGAGAGCGCATAATGAAGTTTCTGAACGATGAATCGCATCTTGAATCACAGAGACTTGCAGAGGAGCGCGGCGTCTTCCCAGGATGGTATGGATCTGATTGGGAAAAACAGAACATAAAGATGAGGAACTCAACGACAACTACGATAGCCCCAACAGGAACAATATCAATAATAGCAGGATGCTCATCATCAATAGAACCATTATTTGCAATAGCATTTGTGAGGCACGTATTAAACGGCCAGGAGCTTATAGAGATAAATCCATTATTTGAGAGTGAACTAAGAAAACGCAACCTTTATTCAGATGATTTAATGGAGAAGGTTGCAAGAACAGGAAACCTTAAGGATGTATATCTTCCAGATGATATAAAACGTGTGTTTGTAACCGCACAGGAAATAGACCCTGACTGGCATGTGCTTATGCAGGCAACCTTCCAGAGATACTGTGACTCAGGTGTTTCAAAAACAATAAATCTGCCGTATGAGGCAACGCCAGATGATATAGCGAGGTCATATAGACTTGCAAAGGATTTACACTGCAAGGGAATAACAGTATACAGGGATAGAAGCAAGACACAGCAGGTGCTTTATGCTGGCACAGATAAAAAGAATGAAAAAAAAGAAAAAAATGAGACAATAGAGTTATACACAAAGCTGCCAGACAAATATCTAAAATTATCATCGACATTTGATCCTGCATGTCCAACTGGCAAGTGTGATCTTTAAATAAAATTATCTTTTAATATTTAGAAAATAATCTTTTTATGTATTTAAAGCGATATTTTATTTTTTATCTAGCACTGGGCAAGGTCCCTTAGAATTGCCATAAAATTCATAAATGCAACGTATGGCGATTTGTAAGGATTGAAATAGTTATGTACCTCCTGATCCTCAGGGCTTCCAGTTGACATATAATAAAGATGATCCGATGTGTTTAGATAGCGCCATATTTCTTTATTCTTTTCCTTTAATGATTTAAGGTATTCAAAGGCCTCTTTTTGCATGTCGTTTCCAAGCCATGGGTTTAAATTTCTATCACGATCTGCCCATGAAATGGTATTTTTTATGCTTATTGTATCATGTTTCATGTATTTACGCACAACATCTTTTATAAGCATTGTTTCAACGCCGTAGTTATCCATGTATCTTTTTAGATAACGCATAAAATCAAAGATCCCTGTAGCTGCACTCTGGTGCTCCCCAAAGGTTTCATAATCCATAAAAAGGTTTATTAAATCACCTGGACACCTCATTATCCATGATATATATTTATCCGCTGTTAAAGGATATTCAGGCCATGATCTGTTTGAGAACCTGAAAGATATATCATCGCTCATCATGAAGTTCCTTAATAAAAGATTCATTCCAGAAACGGTTTTGTAAACATAATTTGGGTTATACCTTTCTATAACCGGATAAAAACCCTCGGTTAGAATTGTTTTATAGCCAAG